>JAYVTX010000189.1:0-4185 GCA_043788425.1 Rhodospirillales bacterium | reverse complement strand
CGCGCGGGTGCAGATCGGGCGTGGGCTGCGCGTGGTTGGCGGGCGTTTACTGGGCGCATGGTTTGGTGCGGCGGACGGGTTTGCGGAAATGCCGGCCGCGTTTTCGCGATTGGGCGCCAATCGTGGCCGGCTGGTGGCGGCGGTGGGCGTGCATTTGGTGGCCTGGTTTATCACTGGTGTTGGGACCTGGATCAGCTTGCGGCTGCTAGGCTGGCACGGTGATCTGTTGCCGATCCTGGCGTTGGAGGCCCTGTTGGACGCCGTGATTGCTGCGGCGTTCGTGGTGCCGGCGGCGGCAGGCGTGCAGGAAGCCGGGTATGTGGCACTCGGCCAGGCATTCGGTGTCGGGCCGGAGCTGGCACTGTCCGTCTCGCTGTTACGACGCGGGCGGGATCTGCTGCTGGGCGCGCCGGTGCTGGCGCTGTGGCATTGGGCGGAGTTGCGGCGGTTGCGGGCATGACCCCTAAATTGCCGAACCGGGCGGCGCTGGGGTTTAACGACCCATTCCATGATGCGTCGTTCGCGCGGCTGGACGATACCGGTTTGGTACATGTCGAGCTGGAGCGGTTCACCCGGCGGAAGCTGGAACGGCAATCGCCACTGCTGGGCTATTTGGATTTGATGCCGGCCGGCGCGCTGGACGGTGTGGCGGCGATCGGTGTGGTCGAGGGGGATATGCTGGCACCGCTGTTTTGGCGGCTGGCGCTGGCGAAGTCGGCGGGTGCTGGCGCGGAGATGTTGACCGATCACTTACTGGCCGGGCTGACGTTCAACCAGGATCGTCCCGAGGAGCATGTGCAGGGTGGGCTGACGCATTTGGGCGTTCTGGACCGATATCGCGATGGGCTGCTGGCGTTTGTGACGCATGCGCTGTCGCCCGATGTGCGGGTAGCGGTGCTGGGGCATCATCAGTGTCATACGGCCAACGCGTTCCTTTCATCGCCGTTTGACGAGGCATTGAGCGTCAGCCTCGATGGTGGCGGGTATGATTTCACCGGCGCCGATGGCGGGCGGGAGCTGATTTATGGGGCGGCGTACCAGTGTACGGCGGTGCCGTTCGGAATGACCCGGATGCCATTTGCGCCGGATGTGACGGTGGCCGGCGCGTTCAGCCGGATTGGCACGCAGGTGCTGGATTTGCATTTCGGCGAAGAAGGCACGGTCATGGCCATGGCCGCCTATGGGGATCCTGCCCGGCTTGTGGCGGCGATGGAGCCTGCCTGGATGTGGTCCACCCATCATGTCGTGGGATCGGACGCGGGGAAGGCAGCGTTGGAAGGGCAGCTGCAGGCGCTGCGGCGTGAGCTCAAAACCAATCAGGACCGGTTTGACCTGGCGGCAGCATTGCAGCGCCATGCGGAGATCAAGGTGCGGGCGCAGCTAAGCCAGGTCGTGACGCCGGCCACGCGGGCGCTGTGTCTGTCGGGTGGGCTATTCCTGAATTGCCAGATTGTAGGCCAGGTGCAGGGATGGTTTCCGTGGCTGGAGCACGTGTACGTGCCACCGGCACCCTATGATGGCGGGCTAAGCATCGGTGTAGCGCAGCTGTTGCGGCACGGGGTGATGGGGGTGCCCACGGCCCAGCCGGCGTTTATGCCGTTTGCCTCGGGGTCTTTTGCATCGGGGTCTTTTGCATCGGGGCTGAGTGCGTCGGTGCTGGATATCATCGGTGCCTGCCGGGCCCGGCGGATGGAGCCGGTGCCGGCCACGGTCGCGGAGGTGGCGGGCCGGTTGGCGGCCGGGCAGGTTGGCGCGCGGTTTGAGGGCGGGGCAGAAAGCGGGCGGCGGGCGCTGGGGCACCGCAGCATCTTGGCCGATCCGCGCGACGGTCGCGTGCGGGACCGCATTAACACGTTGATCAAGCACCGGGCGGCGTTTCGTCCGCTGGCGCCAATGGTGCTGTCGGAGCAGGTACACGCATGGTTCCAATGCGCGCCGGGTTTTGCGTCGCCCAACATGTCGCATGCCATTCCGGTTCGGGACAGCGTGGTGGCGCAAATACCGGCGGTTGTGCACCAGGACGGCACGGCGCGGGTGCAGACGGTGCACCGCGCGTTGACGCCCGGGCTGCATGATTTGCTGACTGCATTTGCCGCGCTGACGGGGGTGCCGGTGTTGCTGAACACCAGCTTCAACGATCAGGAGCCAATCGTGCAGACGCCAGACCAGGCGGTGGCGTGTTTCGAGCGAACGGGCTTGGACTTTCTGTATTTCGCAGGGCCCGGGCTGTTGCTTAGCCGGTAGTGCGCTGCTGGCAGTTCGCAGCCGGACGTGTCGGGTTAGACATTGAAGCGGAAGAGCAGCACGTCGCCGTCGCGGACGGTGTAGTCGCGGCCCTCGACCCGCATGCGGCCGGCTTCTTTGGCGCCGGCCTCGCCGCCGAGGGTGGTAAAATCGTCATAGGCGATGGTCTCACAGGCGATGAAACCGCGTTCGAAATCGTTGTGGATGACGGCGGCGGCCTGGGGGGCTTTGGTGCCGGTGTTGATGGTCCAGGCCCGTGTCTCCTTGGGGCCGACGGTAAAGTAGGTGATGAGGCCAAGCAGGCCATAACCGGCGCGGATGACGCGGTCGAGGCCGCTATCGGGCAGGCCCAGGCCTTCCAGGAACTCACGGCGGTCGGCTTCGGCGAGGAGGCTGATATCGGCCTCGATCGCAGCACTGACGGTGACGATCCCTGCGCCCTCGGCAGCGGCGCGGGCGGCGACGCGGGCAGAGTGGGCGTTGCCGGTGGCGGCTGCACCTTCCTCGACATTGCAGACGTACAGGACTGGTTTGCTGGTCATGAGCTGCAGGCGGCGGGCGGCCTCGATCTGATCGGGGGGGATGGCGGTTCGGGCGGGGTGTCCGGCCTGCAGGGCCGTGACGATCGGCTCCATGAGGGCGACCAGTTGGGCGGACTCGCGGTCGTTGCCGCGGGCTTTCTTTTGCAGCGCCGGCAACCGGCGTTCGAGGCTGTCGAGGTCGGCGAGCATCAGTTCGGTTTCAACCGTTTCGGCGTCGCGGACCGGGTCGACGCTGCCCTCGACGTGGGTCACGTCCCCGTCTTCGAAGCAGCGGAGGACGTGGATTATGGCGTCGACTTCGCGGATGTTGCCAAGGAATTGGTTGCCCAACCCCTCGCCACGCGATGCACCGCGGACGAGGCCGGCGATGTCCACGAATTCTAGGCTGGTGGGGACGGTTGTTTTGGATTTGCCGATGCGGCTGAGTGTGTCCAGGCGCGGGTCGGGGACGGCGACGCGGCCCACGTTTGGTTCGATGGTGCAGAAGGGGTAGTTGGCAGCCTGTGCTGCGGCGGTGGCGGTCAGCGCGTTGAACAGCGTGCTTTTTCCCACGTTGGGTAAGCCGACAATGCCGCAGTTGAAGCCCATTATCGTGTGTCCTCGGTGAGTAATGCGACGCGGGTCATGAAGTCTTCGGGCCGGGCGGCGGCCAGCATGGGGGCAGCGTCAGCCACGGCGTCGAGCGTGGGGCCGAGCCAGATGGCGTCAGTTTTGTGGAAGTCACCGAGCACGTGGCCGTGGACGCGGTCTTTGTGGCCGGGGTGACCGATGCCCAGGCGCACGCGCCAGTAATTGGGTGTAGCCAGGATGCGGTCCATGCTGCGCAGCCCGTTATGCCCGGCGGCACCCCCGCCCAATTTCACGCGGACTTTGCCGGGTATCAGGTCGAGTTCGTCGTGAAAAGCTGTGATCGCGGCCGGTTCCAGTTTGAAGAAGGCGGCGGCGGGCTGCACGCTGGCGCCGGTATCGTTCATGTAGGTCATGGGTTTGAGCGCCAGCACGCGGGTGCCGCCGACTGACCCCTCGGCCACCAGGCCGCGAAAGCGCTGCCGCCACGGGCCGAAGCCGTGAGCGCCAGCAATACGGTCAATCGCCATGAAGCCAACATTGTGGCGCTGCCGGGCCATGCCGGGTTCGGGGTTGCCGAGCCCGACCCACAGCAGCAAGGCTACTTCTTGGCGGCTGGCTTGGCGGCGGCCTTCGGAGCGGCTTTTGCTGCTGGCTTACCCTTGGCTGCCGGCGCTGCAGCGGCGGCAGCAGCGTCGGTCGCGGCGGCTTCCATACCCTTGGTGGGTGCGACGGTTGCGATCACGAAGTCGCGGCCGGTGATGACGGGGGTAATGCCCTCGGTCCCGGTCAGATTGCTGAAGCGCACGTTTTCGTTGATGTCGAGCGCGCC
>JAYVTX010000188.1:0-6822 GCA_043788425.1 Rhodospirillales bacterium | reverse complement strand
GGTGACAGCACGTTGGATGTTGTGTTCGCGCCGCGCCGGTTCGTGGACGCCAACCCCCGGACCATGGGCGCGTTCCTGGCCGCGTTGGATGAGGCCAATGCCCTGATCGCGGCCCAGCCGGAGCAAGCAGCGGAAGCGTTTATCGCACTGGCTGCGGCCAAAATGATCCCGGATGACGTGCTGGCCATGGTTCGCGACCCGGACACGAAGTTCGACACCACGCCACACGGGGTGATGGCATATGCGACATTCATGAAGGGTGTTGGCAGCATCAAGCAAATGCCGGCGGCATGGTCCGACATGTTTATGCCTTTGCTAAGCAGTCGGCCGGGATCCTGACCTGGCAACAAAGCCGCCTGGTCCGCGTTAGCCGGGCATGGCACAGCCCGATCTGCACGCACCCGGCGCCCACAGCCGCCTTGGACTGCTCGCGACGGGGCTGCTTTCATTGGCCCTGGTTTTTGCGGCGCTGACCTGGTGGCACGGCCAACGGACCCGCGCGGTCACGGCCGGGCTCAATCGCACCAACGTTGCGGCCGAGCATTTGCTGTCGACCCTGAAAGACCTCGAAACCGCCGAGCGTGGTTATGTCCTGACTGGCGTGCCGTCCTATTTGGAGCCGTATGAGCAGGCGGAGGCGGAGCTCGACCCGGCCGTTGCCGCCCTGAAGAACGCGGGGACCGAGCCGGGGCGGCTCACAGACGTGGTTGCCGTGAAACGCAAGTTTGCCCGTTTGGTCATAGAAACGCGGCGTGATCAGGGAGCCGAGGCGGCCCGGCAGCTGGTGTTGACCGGGCAGGATAAGGCGTCGATGGACGCGGTTCGGGCCAGTCTCAAGGCGTTGCAGGAAAACACGTCCCGCCGGGCAGCGAAGACCGATCGGTCCGAGGCCGTATGGGGGCCCGTGCTCGGCGGCGGATCGGCCGCGCTGCTGATCGCCGCTTTCGGAACCATTGTTTTGATCGCCCAGCGCCGGCAATTATCGGAACGCGCAAGCAATGACTTGCTGGGTAGCGTATTGGAAGGTGCCCCGGTTGGCCTCGGTTTCCTCAGTCCAGACCTACGCGTGCGGCACATGAATCGTGAGATGACGACCATGAGCGACCGCGCGCTGGACGCCGCCGTGGGTAGTAGTGTGTGGGAGGTTCTACCCGGGCTGCAACAGGAGCTGGAACCGCGGCTGCGTGCGGTCCTGGCCGGCGGCCGTGCAGTGCCGGAGGTGGTAGCCGCGCTGCCAAGCCGTGACGGCGGGCGCGGTGTCCGCGAATACCGGTTCGGGTTCTTTCCGTTACCAGCTGCACAGGGCGTGGGCGCCGGTGTCGGCGTGGTCGTGACCGACGTGACCCATGCACGCCGCGCCGAGCGGCGGTTGCGGGAGAGTGAGGAGCGGTTCCGGACGTTGATCGAGACCAGTGCCAGCATCGTCTGGGTCACGAATGCCGAGGGTGAATTGCGGCCGCCGCAGCCCAGTTGGGAGGCGTTTACCGGAATGACCGCCGACGCCTATTCGACATATGGCTGGATGGACGCGATCGAGCCGGAGGACCGCGAGCCAACCATGCTGGCCTGGCAGCATGCGGTGGAAACGCAGACGCTGTTCACCATCGACCACCGCGTTAAGCGGGCCGACGGGGAATGGCGGTACATGGCCGCGCGCAGTGTGCCGATCCTGGATGACGGCATCACCCGCGAATGGGTCGGCACGCACACGGACATAACCGAGCGCAAACTGGCCGAGGCGGAGCTGGGCGCCGCCCGCGACGCCGCGGAAAGCGCCAACCGCGCCAAAAGCCAATTCTTGGCAAATATGAGCCACGAACTACGAACCCCGTTATCGGCCGTGATTGGCTACAGTGAGATGCTCGAGGAGGAGATGGGCGACACTGCCCCGGACCTGCTGCCAGACGTGCAGAAGATCCAGTCCAACGCACGGCATCTACTAAGCCTTATCAACGACGTACTCGATCTGTCCAAGATCGAGGCGGATCGCATGACGGCGTTTGCGGAACCGTTCGCCGTCAGCCAGTTGCTGCAGGATATCGCGGCGACCGCAGGCGCGTTGGTGCAGCAAAAATCAAATCGGCTGGTGATCGAGGCACCGATCGACCTAGGCTCGATGCACACCGACCAGGTAAAATTGCGGCAGTGTCTTCTAAACCTGGTCAGCAACGCGGCAAAGTTTACCGAGGCGGGAACGATCACCCTACGTGCCCGGCGCGATCATGACATGGTTGAGTTTGCCGTCGCCGATACCGGCATTGGAATGACGGGTGAGCAGGTGGAAAAGCTGTTCGAGCGGTTTAGCCAGGCCGACGTGTCGACCACGCGGCGGTTCGGCGGCACCGGGCTGGGTCTGGCGATCACCCGGGCGTTCTGCCGGCTGATGGGCGGCGATGTGACTGTGACCAGTGTCGCAAGCGAGGGCTCCACATTCGTGATCCGCGTGCCCGCGACATTGCCGCTACCCGAGGCAGAGCTGGCGGAAGCGATTGAGGGCGGAAGTCGCGACCTGGTGCTGTTGATCGATGATGACGCCGCCCAGCGCGATCTGCTGACCCGCTTTTTGGAGCGCGAGGGCTTTGCCGTGCGGATTGCGCCTGACGGCCCGGCTGGCATCGACCTCGCCCGGGCGACCCGGCCCCGCGCCATTATGCTGGACGTCATGATGCCGCAGATGGATGGCTGGTCGGTGCTAAAAGCGTTGAAGGCCGATCCGGAGCTTGCCCCAATCCCGGTCGTTATGGTGACGTTCGTAAACGAGCCTGCGCTAAGCCAGTCGCTGGGTGCGGCCGATCTAGTATCCAAGCCCGTCAAATGGGACCGACTGCGATCGGTTATGCAACGCTTCCGCGGTGATGGCGGGGATATCCTGGTGGTCGATGACGACCGGGACGCCCGCGCCCGGCTGCGTGCGGTGCTGGAGCGGGATGGCTGGACGGTGGCCGAGGCGGCGAACGGCAAGGAGGCCCTGGCGATGATCGGCGCTCGCGCGCCACAACTGATCTTGTTGGATTTGACGATGCCCGTGATGGACGGGTTCACGTTCCTGCACGAGCTGCGCGAGCGGCCAGGTTGTGCTGATATCCCCGTCGTGGTGCTGACGGCCCGCGACCTGAACGCCGATGAACGCCGCCAGCTCGAGGGGGCGGACCGCGTGCTGCAAAAGGGACAGACGGACCTGCGAACCCTGGCTGGCGAAATACGGGCGTTGGCCTCGCACATCGACTGATACCAAATCTCCCGGTCTGTGACTTGGAACGCTTGCCCGACGCGGTGACGAATATGATTCGGTGGTGGTGGACCGCTGAGGTGCGCCATGCCAATCCCGCTCCGAGCCGACTACGATGCCGTCCGCCTTCGTCTCGCTGCTCGCGACAGCCGGGATGCCGGACAGGCCCGGCGATTGCTGGCGCTGGCCGCGATCTATGACGGCGCGACCCGGACCGAGGCTGCTTCCATCGGCGGTGTCACGGTGCAGATCGTGCACGACTGGGTCGTCAAGCTGAACAGTGGCGGCCCCCAGGCCCTCGTCGGCTACAAGGGTCCCGGTCCGCAGCCGATCCTGGCCGATACGCATCGGGCGGCCCTGGCCCAAGCGCTCGAGGACGGTCCGATCCCTGCCATCCACGGCGTGGTGCGCTGGCGCGTGACCGACCTGGTGCAATAGCTCTACGGCACGTTACAGGTGAGCGTGTCCAAGCAGACGCTGAGCCGCGAGCTCCGCCACATGGGATATCGCCGCCTGTCGGCCCGGCTCCGTCACCACGCCCAGGCTGCCGGGGCAATCGAGGCTTTCAAAAGTCCCCCCGCGCGTCTGGACGCGATCGGGCGCGCGCAGGACGTCGGCCGGGATGGCATAGAGGCATGGTTCGCCGACGAAGTCCGTGTCGGCCAGAAGAACAAGATTACCCGGCGCGGCACCCGGCCGTCCGCACCGCAGGACCAGCGCACGGCATCGACCTACATCTTCGGCGCGATCTGCCCGGCGACGGGCGCCACGGCAGGTCTCGTGCTGCCCTGGCGCAACGTTGAGGCGATGGGCCTGCACCTGGCCGAGATCAGCGCACGGGTGACGCCAGGCGAGCACTGCGCGCTGCTGATCGATCAGGCCGGGTGGCACGTCTCCGAGCGGCTGATCGTGCCGCCGAACATCACCATCGTTCCGGTTCCAGCCAAGTGCCCCGAGCTCAACCCGGTCGAGAACGTCTGGCAGTTCATCCGCGCCAATTGGCTCTCCAACCGCGTGTTCACGTCATACACCGCCATCGTCGACCACTGCTGCGACGCTTGGAACCGCCTTGCCGACCAGCCCTGGCGCGTCGTGAGCATCGGACTACGCCAGTGGGTGCCAGGTCATGTCCCGTGAGTCCTGGCGCAACTGGGGTCGAGACTCAATCACGTCCACCACAAGACGATTGGGGCGATCGCTACTGTAAAAGCGTAATTGTCCGTCAGGTTGTCGTATCGGTCGCAATGCTACGCCAGTCCTTTAAACGGCAGAATATGCGCTCGATGAGGTTGCGGCTGCGATAAGCGACGGGGTCGAAAGGGTGGGGATGCTTACGCGTGTGCCGGTTAGGGATCACGGGCACGGTTCCACGATGGATCAGCAGCAGACGTAGGCGGTCGCTGTCGTAGCCGCCGTCGTCGGCCAGGCACGTTTCGGGCGCTGGAAGTGCTGCCAGCAGTTCCGGCGCGGGTCGATGGTCGCTCACCTGTCCTGCGGTTATGGTAAACGCGACCAGTCGGCCCAAACCGTCCACTACGCCATGGATTTTGGTGCCGGGTCCGCCGCGCGAGCGTCCGATGGCTTGCTCCTGTGCCCCCCTTTTCCGCCTGCGGCGGAGAGATGTGCCCTGGCGGTTGAACTATCGATCGCTTGCAACCCGTCCGGCGTCGTTTCAACCAGAGCCGCGAATAGGCCCTGCCAGATGCCGCGCTGCGACCAACGATGAAAACGTTTCTAGATGGTCGTCGGGGGTCCATACGCGGACGGTACGCCCTGCAAACGGCAACCCGTTCGCAACACACACAATAGCACTCAGCACACAACGATCATCCACCCGGCGCGCACCCGGCTATTGGTCGGCAGCAGCGGCACAATCGCTGCCCACTGATCGTCGCTGATGTAAAACTTGCTATCCACAAGGTGAGCTCCGCTGCCTCCCAACGTGAATCACATTGTAAAACAGTTCGCTAGTCCTGATTCGGTTCAGCCCTAGCTAGCCGGGTTGTGCAGGTGCGGGCGTGTCGCGCGGGTTGGTCGGTACAGCGCGGATCATGAACGTGCCACCATCCTTGGGCACAGCCGCCGGAGCAATCGACTGGATCACGCCGTCCCGCAATGCTTCGTCGGCGGTCAGCAATACGGTGCGGCGGATAAAGCTTGTCGCCTCCGCCGGGGTGATCCGGGTTCGGCTGGTGATGATCGTGCTCAGTGCGCGTTCGACCCGCTGTACCTCGGTACTCAGGTCCTGGATCTGCTGGAAGGTGAGCGATACTTGTCCGACGGCCGTGACGGACGCCTGGTGAAACAGAAATGTGCCACCGGGCACGGAAACGCGACGTTCGGCCGCAAGGAACAGGTAACAGGCGGCGGATGCGACTAGCCCGACATTGTGCATGGTGACCGGCACGCCCCGGGCCTGCATCGCCTGTACCCGGGCGGTCATGTCCTCGACTGATTTCAAATTGCCGCCGGGCGAATTCAGAAAAACGGTCACGGCGGCCGGATTGAGCGCCTGGATCGCATCCAGGTCTTTGATGAACAGCGCGAGTCCCTGCGGCGTAATCGGTGCCTGGTACAACAGGTACCCGGTCCGATCGGTGCTGAGGTGCGGGACCACGGCCACCTCTGGCGCGGCGGCCTGGCACCCAGTCAGCAGCGCCACGCCGGCCAATGCGCGCCGCCGGGTCAGAAGGGGAGAGGCCGCCATAGAAGTGTTCAACCGGCCCATGGATTGTAGGTGGGCGCGTCGGCTACCGTGGCAACCGGCTCGGCCATTTCGCCCAGCGCGTACTCGACTTCCGGCGTGTATAGCGCCTGGTCTTTGCCCAATATCGAGCTGAACAGGGTGAAGTGCCCCAGCTCGACCGGCGCGCTACGGAACAGGTTGTGGTTGGCAACCCACTCAGCGACCTTGAAGTCCGGCACGCCGTCCAGCCGGGCGAGGGTAACGTGCGGGACGAAACGGCGGCGTTCGCGTTCCAGGCCGGCGCGGGCGAGGGCGGTTTCGACCTTGGACTGCAAGTGGTCCAGTGCTGCGCACCGCTCCACCCGCGCATGGACCGACACGACCCGGCCCCCCCGATCCTGCGTGCCGATGCCAGCCAGCGTGAGCGCGAAACCCGGCGCGCGGATGGCGGCCAGCGCCGTATCGGCGTCACGGGCCTGCCACCCGGGCACCTCACCGATAAAACGCAGCGTCACGTGGTAGTTCTCGGGTGGCAGCCACCGGGCACCCGGCAGGCCCCCGGCCATCCAGGCGAGGCGTTCGCGCAAGCTGTGCGGTAGATCGAGGGCGACGAACAATCTCATGGTGCTGCCGCCACCTGGTCGGCCAGGCGCAGCATGGCTGGCAGCAGCCGGGCAGTTTCGCGGCGCACGCCCTCGGCATTCGGGTGGATGTTATCAGGCTGGTTCAGCGTGCGGTCCCCAGCGATGCCGTCCAGGAAGAACGGGTCGAACAGCATTCCAGCGCGTGCGCCCAACCGCTGGTACACGGCGGCAAACGCGTCGGCATACAAGCGGCCGAGGTTTGGGGGCGCCAGCATGCCCGTCAGCAGCACCGGAACCTTCGCCGCCTGCAACCGATCGAGAAT
>JAYVTX010000187.1:0-7451 GCA_043788425.1 Rhodospirillales bacterium | reverse complement strand
AGGACCGCACGCGCCGGCATGGGCGCAAGCATTCCTGGGTGCAGTTCGGCCAGTGGTCCGTGGGTCCGCCGCAGCAGACCAAGCATCGCGGCATTGTCGACAGGAGCACCACCCGCAAACACGTCCACCACGACCCGGCCTGGCGAGGACGAACGCGGGGCACGGGGCGCCGGGTCCCCGCCAACCGACAGCAGAAAGTGGCCTGGAAAATCGAGCCCGTGTACCGGCCACCCGACGGCCCGTGCAGCATGCAGCCAGATTATGCCCAGTGCGACCGGCAGTCCCCGCCGCCGTTCGATCACGCGTAGCAGATTGGCATTGGCAGGGGCGTCATAAGTGGCAGTGTCACCGGCGTAACCCAACCGGCCGATTACCGACGCCAATGCCCCAGCCCGGGCGGCTGCCGTCCGGCTGGCAAGCACCCGTGCGGTCGCCACCATGTCCTGCGCTATTGTCGATAGATGCTTTTGCGCGGGGCCGAGGGCCAGCCCGGGCTGATCGATGCGGGCAAATTGCAGGGCCGCCTGGGCAATATCGATCTCGTCGTCAGGCAACTGCCCGATCGCGTCTAGCGCCTGCTGCGGTCCGGGAAGCGTGGTTTCCATGCGTCATCGTAGCCGAACCGCCCGGCGAAAACAGCCCCGGGCGGCACCGCGAGTGCGCTATTCGGCGGCGACGGCCGGCACGTACAACGCACCGCCCCCTTCCATGAACTCGGCGCTTTTTGCGGCAAGGCCCTCTGCCCGCAATGCGTCGGCGCGGATGTCCTGGCTGATCTTCATGGAACAGAACTTTGGCCCGCACATGCTGCAGAAATGCGCCACCTTGTGTGCATCTTTTGGCAATGTCTCGTCGTGGTATTTGCGCGCCGTATCGGGGTCCAAACCGAGGTTAAATTGGTCCTCCCACCGGAAATCGAACCGGGCGCGGCTGATGGCGTCGTCACGCAGCTTCGCGGCCGGATGTCCCTTGGCCAGGTCCGCGGCGTGCGCGGCGATGCGGTAGGTAATCACGCCCACCTTTACGTCGTCCCGGTTTGGCAGGCCCAAATGCTCCTTGGGCGTCACGTAACAAAGCATCGCCGTGCCGAACCAACCGATCATGGCCGCACCGATCGCCGACGTGATGTGGTCGTAACCTGGCGCGATATCGGTCGTCAGTGGCCCGAGCGTGTAGAACGGTGCCTCCCCACATTCGCGCAACTGCTTGTCCATGTTGATTTTTATTTTATGCATGGGAACGTGGCCGGGTCCCTCGATCATGACTTGGCAGCCATGCGCCCATGCGACCTTGGTCAGCTCACCCAGCGTCTCCAGTTCGGCAAACTGGGCCGCGTCGTTCGCGTCGGCATTGCTACCGGGGCGTAGGCCGTCGCCGAGGCTGAAGCTCACATCATACTTCCGCATAATGGCGCAGATCTCGTCGAAATGTTCGTACAGGAAGCTTTCGCGGTGATGCGCCAGGCACCAGCGCGCCATGATGCTGCCGCCGCGGGAGACGATGCCCGTGGTGCGCTTGGCCGTTAGCGGCACGTGAGCCAGACGCACGCCGGCGTGGATGGTGAAGTAGTCGACACCCTGCTCGGCCTGCTCGATCAGGGTATCCCGAAAGACTTCCCAGCTCAGCTTGTCCGCATCGCCGCCCACCTTCTCCAGTGCCTGGTACAACGGTACCGTCCCGATCGGCACCGGGGAGTTCCGCACGATCCAGCCGCGAATGTTGTGGATATTGCGCCCGGTGCTGAGGTCCATCACCGTGTCGCCGCCCCAGCGGATGGCCCAGACCAGCTTTTCCACTTCCTCGGCGGCACCCGATGTCACGGCGGAGTTGCCGATATTGGCGTTGATCTTCACTAGGAAGTTACGGCCGATCACGACCGGTTCCAGCTCCGGATGGTTGATATTGGCCGGAATAATAGCCCGGCCGCGGGCGATTTCGCTGCGCACGAACTCGGGCGTTACGAACTCAGGGATTTCGGCACCAAAGCTTTCGCCATCCTCAATGCGTGCACCCGCTTCGGCCAGGGCGGCGGTACGGCCCAGGTTTTCGCGATGGGCGACGTAGATCATCTCCTGCGTGATGATGCCGGCGCGGGCGAACTCGTATTGCGTGACATGCTGGCCGTCGGCGCCCTCATACAGGGTTTGGGACGCCGGACACTCGGGGACCAGACGGTCTTGCGGCACAAAGCCATTATCCTCGGGTTTTACTGTCCGGGGTGTGGCTGCGGCGAACCCACGTGTCGCGAGCCACGGTGCGCGAATGGCAGGCAGGCCTGCACCCAGATCGATCGCGGCATTGGTCTCGGTATAGGGGCCGGAGCAGTCATACAAGTTTAACGGCGGCTCGTTCGCCGACGGGTCGAGCACGATCTGGCGGAATGGGACCAGAATGTCGGGATGGCCGGCCGGGGCTGAGTAGATTTTTTGCGATCCGGTGATCGGCCCGGTGGTCACACTGCTTGGCTTCTGTTGGTAGGTCACGGCTCGCCCCTTCTCAAAATACAAATGGGGCGGGCATTCGCGGCTCCCGTCCCTACGCCGGCATGACCCGGATCAGGTAGTGCAGGGTCACCGCGCACAGCGGACTCTCAGCCCCTGGATGGGGCACCCCTCGGTGTGTGTACAGTCGGGGGTGGGCGGGGCGAAGTCAAGGCGGAGGCGATCAGGGCCGGGGCAGCATCGTCCCCAGCGGTTCGCCGCCGAATAGGTGGACGTGGAAGTGCGGTACCTCCTGCGCTGCATCGGCGCCCATGTTTGACAGCATGCGGTAGCCGCCCTGCTCCAACCCCAGCTGCCGCGCAACCTGGCCCACGGCGCGCCAGAAACCAGCGATCTCGGCATCGGACGCAGTGGCCGCGAAGTCGGACAGGCTGATGTACCGGCCGCGCGGGATAACCAGCACGTGGATACGGGCCCGTGGCGCTATGTCTGGGAAGGCAACGGTATACGCGTCGTCGTGGATCAATTTGGCCGGGATCTCACCGCGCAGGATGCGCGCGAAGATATTGGTGTCATCATAAGGGCCGGTGCTGGTGACTGACATGCCTGGTTCCTGCTGCGCGCACAAACTGCCGCGGTGTTGCCACGTTGTGCGTACAGTGTTGGTCTATTCGGGGCCAGGGGGCAGGGTGTTATGCGGTGGGTCGTTCTGGCGGGCGTAGGCGCGTTGCTGGCCGGGTGCGTACCGGTGCAGGAGTATGATGGGTATGGCCAAGCGATCCCGTACAGCCCGGGACCGGTATATGCGCAGCCCTCCTATTCCGATCAAACGTATATCTCGCCGGGTTATGTGTCACCAGGATACGTCGGGCCAGGCTACGTCGGGCCAGGCTACGTCGGGCCAGGCTACGTCGGGCCAGGCTACGTCGGTAGTGCGTTTATCGGCACCGAGTATGGCCGTCGATATGATTACGACCGGCGGGAGTACCGTCCGGATTACGGCCGCCCGGACTATGGTCGGCAGGATTACGGTCGCCAAAGTTACGGCCGCCAGGACTACCGCCGCGACGAGCGCCGTGATTACGGCCGCCCGACCGAACAACGTCAGGAGCAGCGGCGCGATTTCGTAAACCAGCCGGAGCGTCGTCCGCCTCAGTTGCAGATCGTTCAACCCCGCCGCGATCAGCCCGGCATGCCGCTGCCCATCCCTGCATTCACGCGCTAGGGTCGTCTTGCGCATCGGTGTCGTTTGATCGGCGGCGGCCTTAGCCCTATACCGCCTACATGACCCCTGCAGAACTTACCCGCGTTGAAACCTATCTCCGCCGCGTCCTCGGCACTGCACGGATCGGGATCGCGCCGCCATTGCGCAAGGGTGCGTCGGTCGAGGTGACGATCGACAACGAGTTCCTGGGCACGCTGCATCGGGACGAGGAGGATGGTGAGATCAGCTACGCGCTGCACATCACTATCTTGGAGGAAGATCTGCCCGCGCTCCCGAAGCCGCCACGTCCTGGTCGCTAGTCCCTTGTTACGACGGTGCGCTAGCCCTTCAGTCCATCGAAAAACGCGCTGACTTTGGCGAAAAAGCCTTCACTCTCCGGATTGCCCTTTGCGTGCGCCTCGGCCTCGAACTCGGTCAGCAACTCGCGCTGACGCCGGGTGAGGTGCTGGGGTGTTTCGACCGCGACCTGGATCACCATGTCGCCGCGGGCGGCGCTGCGTAGGACAGAAAAGCCCTTACCACGTAGCCGGAACTGATTGCCTGTCTGGGTGCCGGCCGGGATTTTTACTTTTGTACGACTGCCATCGATGACGGGCACTTCGATGTCCGCGCCCAATGCCGCCTGTGCCATCGGCATAGGCACCCGGCAGTAGATGTTAGCGCCGTCACGTTCGAATATTGCATGCGGCCGGGTAGCGACATGAACATACAGATCGCCGGCTGATGTGCCCGGCGGCCCGGCCTCACCCTCACCCTTCAGCAGGATGCGCGTGCCGTTCTCGACACCTGCCGGGATCGCAACCTGTAGCGTGCGTTCGCGGGGTGTCGTGCCAGCGCCCTGGCAAACCTTGCACGGGTTCTTGATCACCCGGCCGGCCCCGCCGCAGGTTGGGCAGGGTCGTTCGATCAGGAAAAAGCCCTGCTGCGCTTGAACTTTGCCTGCGCCCCGGCAGGTGCCGCAGGTGGCCGCGTCTGTCTTCCCCTCCGACCCGGTACCGGCGCAGGCATCGCAGCGAACCCGCGTCGGAAGACGCAGATCGGTTTTGGTACCGGTAAACGCGGCGACGAGATCGATCTCAATCTCCGTCTGCAGGTCGGCACCGGATCGGGCGCGGCCGCGGCCACCACGGCCGGCCATGTTGCCGAACATCTGGTCGAAGATATCGCCCAGCCCGCCCGCACCAAACCCGCCCGGTTGCGGGCCGCCACCCTGCTCGAACGCGGCATGGCCATACCGGTCATAGGCACCACGCTTTTGATCGTCCTTCAGGATATCGTAGGCCTCGTTCAACTCCTTGAACTTGGCCTCGGCACCCTTGTCACCCGGGTTGCGGTCCGGGTGATGCTGCATGGCCAGCTTGCGGTAGGCCTTTTTCAGGTCCTCGGGGCCAGCATCGCGCGCGCAGCCAAGGGTCGCGTAGTAATCAGGTTTCGCCAATGCCGGCCCCACATACAAGCAATGCCTGCCCACGGAGGGGCAGGCACCGTTTCACCGATCTAGGAAGCCTTCTTTTTCTTCTCGTCCACTTCCTCGAACTCGGCATCCACCACGGTGTCGTGGGGCTTGGCCGCGTCCGGCGGCGGGGCAGCGGCGGCCTCGGCTTGTGCCTTATACATCGCCTCGCCGATCTTCATCGCAACCTGGGTCAGCTTGTCCCCGGCCGACTTGATGGCGTCGGCGTCGGCACCTTCCAGCGCCGTGCGCGCGCCGGTAATGGCGGCCTCGGCCTCCGCCTTGGCCTCGGGCGCGACCTTGTCCCCATCCTCCTTCAGCGTCTTTTCGACCTGATGGATCATGGCTTCGGTGCTGTTTCGCGCTTCCACCTGCTCACGGCGGCGCTTATCGGCGTCGGCATTGGCTTCGGCCTCCTTCACCATCGCCTGGATGTCCTTGTCCGACAGCCCGCCACTGGCCTGGATGCGGATCTGCTGCTCTTTGCCGGTCGCCTTGTCCTTGGCCTGCACGCTTACGATGCCGTTGGCGTCGATGTCGAACGTGACCTCAATCTGCGGCACGCCACGTGGCGCGGGCGGAATGCCTTGCAGGTCGAAATTGCCCAGCAGCTTGTTGTCCGCCGCCATCTCCCGCTCGCCCTGCATCACCTTGATCGTGACCGCACCCTGGTTGTCATCCGCGGTCGAGAATACTTGGCTTTTCTTCGTCGGAATCGTGGTGTTGCGGTCGATCAGGCGCGTGAATACCCCACCCAGCGTCTCGATGCCGAGGCTGAGCGGCGTCACGTCCAGCAGCAAAACGTCCTTTACGTCGCCCTTCAATACCGCGCCCTGGACGGCCGCGCCGATTGCCACGACTTCATCCGGGTTTACGTTGCGCGCCGGGTCACGGCCGAAGAACTGCTTTACGATCTCGATCACCTTGGGCATGCGAGTCATGCCGCCGACCAGAATAACCTCCTGGATCTCACCGGCCGTCACGCCCGCGTCCTTCAATGCGGCACGGCAGGGTGCCAGCGTGCGCTCGATCAAATCGTCAACCAGGCTCTCAAGCTTCGCGCGCGACAGCTTCATCACAGGTGCTTCGGGCCAGATGCGTCTGCCGTGATGAATGGCAGGTTGATCTCGGTCTCCTTGCTGGATGAAAGCTCGATCTTCGCCTTCTCGGCCGCTTCCTTCAGCCGCTGCAGTGCCAGCTTGTCCTTGCGGAGATCGATGCCCTGCTCGCGCTTGAACTCGTCAGCCAGGTAGCCGATCACGCGGTTGTCGAAGTCTTCGCCGCCCAGGAACGTGTCACCGTTGGTGGATTTCACCTCAAACACGCCGTCGCCGATTTCCAGCACGGACACGTCGAACGTGCCACCGCCAAGGTCGTAGACGGCGATCGTGCCGCCGGTCTTCTTGTCCATACCGTAGGCCAGCGCGGCGGCCGTCGGCTCGTTGATGATGCGTAACACCTCCAACCCGGCAATACGGCCGGCATCCTTCGTCGCCTGGCGCTGCGCGTCGTTAAAGTACGCTGGCACGGTGATCACGGCCTGCGTCACTTTTTCGCCGAGGTAGCTTTCGGCCGTCTCTTTCATCTTGCCGAGGATGAAGGCGCTCACTTGGCTCGGGCTGTATTTCTCACCACGGGCCTCGACCCAGGCATCACCATTATCGCCGCGGGCGATGGTGTAGGGAACCATGCCGCGATCCTTCTCAACCAACGGATCGTCGAACCGGCGGCCGATCAGCCGCTTCACGGCATACAGCGTGTTGGTGGGGTTGGTGACGGCCTGCCGCTTGGCGCTCTGCCCGACCAAACGCTCACCATTATCGCTAAATGCGACCATGCTGGGCGTGGTGCGCGCACCTTCCGCATTCTCAATCACCCGCACGTCGGCGCTGGTGGAGCCCTCCATGATCGCCACGCACGAATTGGTCGTGCCGAGGTCGATGCCGATAACCTTGCTCATGCTTGTCTCCTGATTAGCAGCAGTGCCCGGCCCGAAGCACCGCGCATCGCCCTGTGTGACGAGTGGGTATGTATTGACCGGGGTGGGCTGGGACAACCCCGGTTCGTGCAATTTGGGCCGGCCGCCTGTTTGCGCGGCTTCCGGCGCTCAATCCACCCCACGAAACGCTGCGGTGCTGTCGTGCAGCAGGAACAGCCGGACCTCGTCACTGAACCGGTCGTACCCGGCGACTGCCTCTGTCGCCCTGACGATAACGATCCCATGCTCCACACCGGAACCGTATGTATTGCGCTCGTGATGCCGGAATGCGCGCAGCCTATTCATGAGACCATGGAGTTCGTGCGAGATCACTGGTCCACGTCGGTCCGGCAA
>JAYVTX010000186.1:0-2785 GCA_043788425.1 Rhodospirillales bacterium | reverse complement strand
AGCCCGTGCCATGTCGGCGCGCAGTTGGCGGCTGTAGCGGTCGAGCGCGCGCGGCAGGGCCGGTCGGGCCTGTATGACGTGACGGTGTCCGCAGATGGTGCCGTCGTGGCTGAGTTCCGGGGCCACTCACGGTTGCTGGGTTCGCGCCGTTGATCGAAATGTTCGACCCGATCGAACGGGCGTCGCGGGATGAGATCCAGGCGTTGCAGCGGACGCGGCTGGCCGCATCGTTGGCCCATGCCTACACCGTGCCGCACACCCGGGCGGTGTGGGACGCGGCCGGGGTGCATCCGTCCGATTTTCGTGAGCTGGCCGACCTGGCGCGGTTTCCGTTCATGACGAAGGCGAGTTTCCGTGACACCTATCCGTTCGGGCTGCTGGCAGTGCCGCGGGACCAGGTGGCGCGGCTCCATGCCTCGTCCGGTACGACGGGCAAGCCGGTCGTGGTGGCGTACACGCAGGCCGATTTGGATATGTGGGCCGGTGTGGTGGCGCGGTCGTTATACGGCGCCGGGGCGCGACCGGGAATGCTGGTGCATAACGCGTACGGGTACGGCCTGTTTACCGGCGGACTGGGCGCCCATGCCGGGATCGAACGGCTGGGCGCCGGCGTGGTGCCCATCAGCGGCGGCATGACCGAGCGCCAAGTCCAAGCCATCACCGACTTCCGTCCGGACGTGATCATGGTCACGCCCAGCTACATGCTGGCCATTTTGGATGAGTTCGCGCGCCAGGGCATCGACCCGCGCAGCACGTCCCTACGCATCGGCATATTCGGCGCGGAACCCTGGACCAACGCCATGCGGACCGAGATCGAGAGCGCGTTCAACATCCAGGCCGTCGATATCTATGGCCTATCCGAAGTGATCGGCCCCGGCGTTGCGCAGGAGTGTCTGGAGACGAAAGACGGCCTGCATATTTGGGAGGATCATTTTTATCCCGAGGTGATCGACCCGGTGACCGGCGCGGTGCTGCCCGACGGCGAACAAGGCGAGCTGGTGTTCACGTCGCTGACCAAACAGGCACTGCCCATCATCCGCTACCGCACCCGCGACCTGACCCGGCTGCTGCCCGGCACCGCCCGCCCCGGTTTTCGCCGCATGGAGAAAGTGACAGGCCGGTCGGACGACATGATCGTCCTACGCGGCGTAAACGTCTTCCCCACCCAGATCGAGGAGGCGCTGCTGGCCCGGCCCTGGTGCGGCGGCCATTTCCAACTCGTGCTGTCGCGCGACGGCCGGATGGACGCCATGACGGTCCACGCGGAGGCGCGGCCGGAGCACTGGGACGGCGCCGGGCTGGTGGCGGAGGCGGGGCGGTTTGCGGAGGCGGTAAAGGCGGCGGTGGGGGTTACGGTGCGGGTGGTGGTGGAACCGCCGGGGGCGATGGAGCGGTCGATGGGGAAGGTGCGACGGGTGGTGGATCGGCGGGGGTCGTAGGAAGCCGAGCAGATAGATACTCGCTAAGACCTTTGTTCAAATCTGGAAGGCTGCGACGATCCTTTTAACAATGTCGATCTGCGCTCGAAGCGTTGACCTGATCTCCATCCCTCTCACCGATAAGTTACTCTTGAACACGATACCCATCCGGAAGCCAAAGTCGAAGATTGGTTCTTCCAGGCCTTTTAGATAAGAAAACACGACCTTCTCACAGCTTCCGTTGGCTAGAATTCTACTGACCGGCTGCGGGTTAAATAGTAGCGGGTCCGATCCGGTGGCGCGATACGGAGTGACATTCACGACTGCGTCGAGGATTATATCTGGGTAGGTCTCCAAGAGAGCTTCGCTGTGTTTATCATAGTTTGCGATCTCATTTATTGCTTATAGCTTTTTATTACCTTCACGGTGCTGCTGAAATCCAGTGATCGTCTGGTACTGATCGGTCGTAAGTTTTGGCTTGAGTTCCTTTTCGATCTTAGCGGATGGAAACGGTTGCGATTGACCAATCTCGCGGTTGCCGCCGAATGGAAAATGTACCCCTGAAGATGATCTGCCGTTTGACACGACGAGCGCAACAGCAAGCTTATCGAAAGCGCTGCGGAGCTGTCCGACTGCTTCCACCACTTCGAAGGCAAGCGCAGTCGGGACCGGATTTTGAAAAGTAACGATCAGATTGATCCTACCTAGGACGCTCTCTTTCCGCGCTACAGGAGTTTCATTAGCGAAGTACGTATCGACCTGGTTATGTATCAGCCTAAGTTTGGCTTCGGCACGTTCAATCTTTGCTAGAAATGGAGCGAAATCATAGCTGGATAAATTTCAAGATTCGTAAGTTGTAGTGCCAGGCAAAGGGTGCTCTGGGCTATCGGGGCCAATGGACCCGGCATCTTGAACTATGGTCCCGCCCCGATCTCATGGCACGCCAGCTTTTCCAGCACCCGAACCATCCCTGAATGATCCCACGCCGCGCCACCAGCGGCCGTGGCGGCGCTGAATAGTTCTTGGCACGTCGCCGTATTCGGCAGGCTGATGCCCAGTGTGCGTGCGCCGGACAAGGCCAGGTTCAAGTCCTTCGCGTGTAGCTCGATCCGGAACCCCGGCTTGAAATTACGGGCGATCATGCGTTCGCCGTGCACCTCCAAAACACGGGAATTCGCAAACCCGCCCATGAGCGCCTGGCGTACGCGGGCCGGGTCTGCGCCGGCTTTGCTGGCGAATAGCAGCGCCTCACCAACGGCCTCGATCGTCAGGGCCACGATGATCTGGTTCGCGACCTTCGTCGTTTGCCCGTCACCATTGCCGCCGACCAGCGTGATGTTCTTGCCCATCAGCTTGAACACGGGTTC
>JAYVTX010000185.1:0-17431 GCA_043788425.1 Rhodospirillales bacterium | reverse complement strand
TCCCAGCCGGCGTCACGCTGCTAACCGTCGTCCCCCACCCCGGCTGCGGGACAGAAACCGGGGTTAAGCAGCGCGGACCCGTCATGCTGCTGCACGCCGTGCAAACGGGCGCGCGGATCGGCGATATCGGCCTCGGCCGTTCACCGCGTTGGTTTAGCTGCGAGCGGATCGTACTCGATGGGTTGGAACTGCCGTTGCTGGATCACGAGGTCCGGACGTTCTTTGGCCCGACCGTCCTGGCGTCGCTCCGGCCGTCCGTGCTTGGCGGCGCATGTGTGGCAGCCGGGACGGACGTGGTCACATGCGGCCGCGGCGTTTTGTTGGACGGTCTGGCCTTTACCCCGGCGGAACCGGCAGCCACCCCGTTCGGGGGTGGTTGGACGTCGGCCAATGGCGTCCATTGGAGTGAGGGGCCGCGCAGCACCTTCATGCTCCGTGTGTCATCGGGCCAGCCCACGACCTTGCACCTACGTGTGACCGGTATCGCGTTCAAGCCGGGCGGAATCCGGGCTGTCGGTGTAACAGTCGACCGGCAGGAACGGCCCGGGCTGAAACTGGCGGACGGGGTCGCGACCGACATTGCGATCCCGCTGCCGGCCAGCACGGGGATCATCCGGGTGGTTCTGGACGTCAACCGCCCGGTCGACCCGGTGCGCCGCGGCCTAGTCGCGCCGGTAAAGCGGGCTGCATTACGGCTGGATGATTTGCGATTGGGGGAATGATGGGCACGGAGCTGATGGATCGCGTGGCTGTGGTCACGGGTGGCGGGCGCGGATTGGGCCGGGCAATGGCGGCCGGGCTGGCGGCGGCGGGTGCCCGGGTGCTGATCTGCGGCCGGGACCGAACGACGCTCGACACCGCCGCGGCCGAGATCGGCGGAGACATCCTGACCGTAGCCGCCGACGTGTCGCGGGAAGATGATGTACTCGCTGTCCGGGACGCCGCGATGGCCCGGTGGGGGGCAATCCACGTCCTGGTCTGCAACGCCGGCGTAAATCCGATCTATGCGGGAATCGAGCGGACGTCGCTGGCGGAGTGGCAGAATATTGTCGATGTGAACCTGACCGGTACGTTTCTGTGTTGCAAACATATTGGCGGCGCGATCGGGCAGGGCGGGTCAGTTATTTGCATCAGCTCGGTCGCCGGGCATGTAGGACTGCGAAAGTCGGTGCCGTATTGCGCGACCAAGGGCGGGGTGGAGCTGCTGGTGCGGGCGCTTGCGCTGGATTGGGCACCGCGTGGCGTGCGGGTGAACTGTATCGCGCCAGGGTTCTTTGCCACAGACCTCACGGCTGGCATGATCGCAAACCCGGCGCTGAACGCCCGTGTGCTGGCCGCAACGCCCATGGGCCGCGTGGGTCAGGATGCGGAAATCGCGGGTGCGGCCGTTTTCCTGGCCGGTAACGCCAGTGGGTTTGTGACGGGGCAGACGCTAACGGTCGATGGTGGTTATTTGGCGCAGTAACGTCAGGGTAGCCCGGTATTGTGAAGGATACAGTCTACTTCATACAGGTCTGGGAAGTGCGCGTCGTTATTGGGTACAAATGCACTGGGTAAAAAGCCTTTGTCCCGCAGCACGGCCAATACCTCCGTGAAGTCTGGCGCGCCCTGATACAAGCGCTGGAACGACAGCTCGGTTTGTAGGCCCACAAACTGCCCCAGGTTTGAACCCGCGCCCTCAACAACAGCCAGATCGTTGCCCTGGGTGTCCATCTTTAGGAACGGGCGCTTGAAGCCAAAAATAGCCTGCCATTTCGCCAATTCGACCGCCATCGTCGCCCGGGTGACGCTCACGGCGCGGGCTAGGCTATTGTCGTGGGCAAACCGCGCCGGTTGGTTCGCGTCGGCGGCGTGTAGGGAGCTGAACTGGTTTGATTGTGCGATGTTAAAGGTGGCCGGGCCGGCTTCCCGATCCAGCGCCAGCGCCTCTATTCGCCACCGCGTATCCTGCTGTTCGACGGCCCGCGCGACCATCCGCGCCGCCAATTCCGGGATCGGCTCATAGGAGATGATAGCGCCGCGAAATCCAACCGCCGTTCGCAGGAACTGCGCGTACTGCCCGTCATTGGCAGCCGGTGTCGATCACGCAATCGACATCGTAGTATTTTAACAGCCGGGCAAGGTGCACCCAGTGTGGCAGAGAACTTTGGTCTGATCAGGCCACGACCCAATTGTCCGACAGGTGTTCGATGAGGTTAGCGATGCGTCGGTGGAACGTGACAGCGATGACCGACCCCTATTTAACAGGCGGCCGCGGCTAGCAGAGTGGTCCCATCGTGTCGGTTGCAACGTCATGCAACCCACCCGACTGCCCAGCGCTACCGGCACAGAGACGCCAAGGAGCCTGCGCGCATGAAGAAAGTCCGTTACGCAGTCGTGGGCGCCGGTTGGATCAGCCAGGCCGCCTTTATGCCCGGCGTCGCCCATACCGGAAATTCAGAAATGACCGCGATCGTCACGGGGGATAGTGACAAGGCGGAGCAGCTTGGCGCGCGCTACGGTATCAAATGCGCCTACCACTATGACGCTTGGCAGGCCGCGATCGACAGTAGAACATTCGACGCTGTGTACCTGGCTCTGCCGAACGATCAGCACCGCCAGTTCGCGATCCCCGCGTTGGAGGCCGGGCTGCATGTCCTGCTGGAAAAGCCGATGGCGACTAGCGAGGACGATTGCCGCGCCATCATGGCGGCCGCCCATCGCAGCGGGGCCAAGCTGATGCTGGCCTACCGCCTGCATTTTGAACCAGCGACGCTGGAGGCGCTGCGCCTGATCCGCAATCAATCGCTCGGCCACGCCCGGCTGTTTACCTCGACCTTTACCCAGCACGTGGCCGATACGAACCACCGCGCCAACAATGGCTTCTGGGCCGGCCCGGTGTCCGACATGGGCCCCTATCCCATCAACGCCGCCCGCATGGTGTTCGGGGCCGAGCCGGAGGAGGTCATGGCCTGGGGAATGGAGACGCAGGGCTGGGCCTTTCACGACACCGTAAGCGTCATGCTGCGCTTCCCCGGCGACAGGATGGCGCAATTCACCGTTGCTTACGGCCTGAATGCAATCAATGAATGGCGGGTCGTTGGCACCGATGGCGACCTGCTGGTCAACCCCGGTTTCACCTTTCCGGGGCCGCTCAAACATCAACTCCGCATCGGCGATAGCAAGACGCGCAGCGATTTCCCGGCCGTCGATCAGTTTGGTGGAGAAACGCAATATTTCTCGGAATGCATCCTGGACGATCTGGACCCGGAGCCGGATGGGGAGGAGGGGCTGTTGGACGTGCGCGTGATCTGCGCGATTGAGCGTGCATTAACGACGGGAAAGCCGCAGACGCTGGTCCCGTACCATCGGGCAAAGGCACCGGCCACGTCCCAAAAACGCGATCTGCCAGCCATCGCACCACCCAAACTGGTCAACGCATCCGAACCGTCGAAGGGGTAGCCGCGGCGGCCCGGCCCGCGCATCCTGCCGGGCATGGAGCGCTATGCAACCTATGCCCTGACCCGGCAACATTTCCGCTGGGATATCCCGGCCCGGTTCAACATTGCCCGCGCCGTTTGCCGGCATGACGGGACGGCGCTGATCACACTGGACGCTGCGGGCAACCCAGTGCCGTTCGGTTTTGCGGCGTTGCGCGACATGTCGGCCCGGCTAGCCAACGCGCTGGTCGCACTGGGCGTAATGCCAGGTGACCGGGTTGCGATCCTATTGCCGCAGCAGATTGAAACGGCGGTCGCACACGTGGCTGCCTATCGTATCGGCGCAATCGCCCTGCCGATGTTTCCGTTATTCGGCCCCGACGCGATCGGCTACCGGCTGCAGGATAGCGGCGCACACGTGCTGATTACCGACGCAGATGGCGTGGCGAAGCTCGAAGGGATCGCGCCGCCGGTGGTCATCAGCGTCGATGGACCGGGCCCGGGTGTGCTGGACTTTTTTGGCCTGTTGGCCCGTGCATCGCCCAGCCATGTCATTGCCGATACGGCCGCCGACGACCCCGCTATCCTGATGTACACATCGGGCACCACCGGGCAGCCGAAGGGCGTGCTGCAGGCGCATCGTATCGTGCTCGGCATGCTGCCGGGGGTCGAGCTGCCGCATGACTACCTGCCGGCACCGGCTGACCGGCTGTGGACGCCGGCCGATTGGGCGTGGGCAGGCGGGTTGCTGGATGTACTGCTGCCCGGCCTGTTCCACGGCGTGCCGGTCGTCGCCTATCGCGCGCGGAAGTTCGACCCGGACGCGGCCTGCGCCATGATGGCCCGGGCTGGCGTACGCAATGCGTTTCTGCCGCCCACGGCGCTGAAGATCATGCGCGCCGCCGGCGTACGCGCCGCGCCGCTACGCAGCGTGGGCAGTGGTGGCGAACGGCTGGGCGATACCTTGTTGGACTGGGGCCGCAGCGTGTTCGGCACGGCCATCAACGAGTTCTATGGCCAGACTGAGTGCAACCTGGTTGTGGGTGGCTGTGCGTCGCTATTCCCGCCCAAGCCCGGTGCCATGGGCCGCGCCATTCCCGGCTACGATGTGGCGATACTGGATGCGGAACTGCGGCCGGTTCTAGACCAGGTCGGAGAGATCGCGGTCAAAACACCCAACCCGGCCCTATTCCTTCGCTATTGGAACCATCCGGCAGCGACCGCGCGAAAGCTGCAAACCGATGCGCGGGGTATCACGTGGTGCATGATGGGCGATTTGGGGCGCATGGGTGCCGACGGCGATATTTGGTTCCAGGGCCGCGATGACGACGTGATCAGCAGCGCTGGCTACCGCATTGGTCCCGATGAGATCGAGGCCTGCATCATGCAGCATACTGCCGTCACCATGGTCGCCGTGATCGGCGTGCCCGACTTGGTCCGGGGCGAGTCGGTGCGGGCCTTCGTCGTTCCTGCGCCGGGTTACGCGGCCGGGCCGGCGCTGGCGGCGGACATTCAGGCGTTCGTCAAAACCCGGCTGTCCCCGCACGAATACCCCCGATCTGTCCGCTTTCTGGATGCGTTGCCGATGACGGTGACCGGCAAGATCCGCCGACGCGATTTGCGCGACCTGGGCTGAAATCTCGCCGCTACCGCACGCTGTTGCCCGGCCACAGCACAACCCGGACCGTCTGGATGATGATGAGGATGTCGAACCAAATCGAAAAGTTTTTCACGTAATACAGATCATAGCTCAGCTTCGACCGGGCATCGTCGATGGAGGCACCGTAGGGATAGTTCACCTGCGCCCAACCGGTCAGCCCAGCCTTGGCCGTGTGCCGTTCGGCATAGAGCGGGATGGCGTGGGTAAGTTTGGCGACAAACGCTGGGCGCTCCGGACGGGGCCCAACGAAAGACATCTCCCCCAATAAAATGTTGAACAATTGGGGCAATTCGTCGATGCGGCTGCGGCGTAGGAAAGCCCCTACCGGGGTGATGCGCGCATCCTGGTGTGCGGCCCAGACTGCGCCCCCCGCCTCCGCATTGGCGCGCATGGTGCGAAGCTTTCGGATGGTGAAAATACGGCCGCCGCGGGTCACGCGTTCCTGGTCATAGAACACCGGCCCGCCACCCTCGAGCTTGATCGCCACCATTGCGGTCAGAAGCAGCGGCGTCACGCATAGTAAGACCGCCCCGCTAACCAAAAGGTCGAGTGTGCGTTTCAAGACCCGGTCGATCAGGCTGAAATGAAAGCCGTCCGAGTACAACAGCCAGCTCAATTCCATGCGCTTCAGATCGATCCGCCGCGCCTCGCGCTCCAAAAAGGACAGGTATTGCAGGACCGGGAAGCCGGCGACCTTGCAATCCAGCAGCCCCTCCAGCTTCAGGCCACGGCGCTCATCCGGTGCGACGACGATCTGATCGGCGCCGAACCGCTCGGCCAGACCCAGGAAGCCGTCCGCGGGCATCGTTAGCACCTCACCCAGTGAACCGCTGGCCAGGCGTGGATCGATCGGCCCCAGCGTCGGGTCGTGAACGAAGGCGATTTGGTAGTTGAGCGTCAGCCCCTCATTCCGTAGCACCCAGACCAGGTCCCACGCCCGGCGCCCGGCCCCGATAATCATCAGCCGCCGGCAGAACAGGCCCCGGCGACGCAGTGAGTCGAACGCTGCCCGGGCGCCCACCCCAGCACCGATGAAGCACCCGGCCGCTACGACTGGCAGCGGCACTGCGCCGGCGCCCAACCCGGCATAGGGCAGGCCCACAAACGCCAGGCACGCCGCAGCACCGGCGGCACCCAGGCTTGCAACCAGCGGCATCCGCCCAGCCGATCGCCGGAATTCAATGATAACATCACGGCGATATAGGCCCAGCACGTACAGTGCCAGTAAATGCAGCGCCGGATATACCAACGCGGGCGCAAGCCACAGCAGACCGGGTGCGGCTATACCAGTCCAGAATACAATCGCCAGCACCGGGGGCCAGACCAGCATGATCCCCGCCCCGTCTAGCAGGAACATAGCCCGGCCTGTCGGCAGAGCCGATAGTGTTCGCATCACTCTCACGCCGTGGTTTCGGGCAGATTGCGCCGCAAAGGTGAACAATCTGCTAGGATGAGGACGGTAGAGCGAATGGGCGGGGCTCGATGGGCCGGGCCAGAACCGCGCGAACCTTGCGCCCTACCACCCAGGACGCAATCGCGGTCATGACCAACCCGGCCGCCAGCACGCCCCAGCGCCACGGGCCCGCCCCGGCGGCATCGCGGCCGAGCATGCCGAAATAGACGTGCAGCGCCGTATTCGGCGACACGCCCACCGCCGTCGCGACTGCGTAGGGCCAGAAACGTATCTGGGTCACGCCAAACGTGTAGTTCTGGACATTGAACGGCACGAGCGGATTTAGGCGTACCAGCAGGACGATCCGCCATCCCTCCTCCGTCACGGCCCGGTCCAGGGCGGCCAAAAGTGGGCGGCCCGCGACGAGGGGGCGGACCCGGCGCGACAGGACATGGCGCGACACCAGAAAACAGCCACACGCCCCCATCGTCGCGCCGGCCAACGTGACCGGCAGCCCCGCCATGCCCCAAACCAGCCCTGCGCCAACCGAGAACGGTGCACCCGGCGCGCCGAGCACCATCGCAGCAGCGTAGGTGCTGGCATAGATTACTGGTGCCCACGGCCCCAGCCCATCGATCGTACGGGCAAACTGCTCGACCCAGGCCTCGATGGGGACATAGCGCCAGGCTAGTAGGGCTGCCGCTCCCACCAGCACCGCCGCAAGCAGCATGCGCCGGGTCGGCATGGCTAGGCCGACGTGCCGGCCGCGGCCCCCCGGCTTGCGGCCCGCCGGCTCGCAGCATCGAACGGTCCGTTCAGCCGAACGATGGTGTAGTTCAGGTACGCCGCAAACGTGACCCACGCGAGGTACGGCACGATTAGCAGGCTGGCCGTGCCCGATATCGGCGCCAGCCCCACGATAAGTGCAACCAACGATGCCCACAGGAACGCGACCTCGATCAACGCCAAGTCGGGCCGGCGCACGGTGAAGAACAACGGACTCCACAGCAGGTGGAATAGACTATTGGCGGCAAACAACGCCACGACCATTGGTCGCTGGTCCGGTGGTGCACCGCGCCAGGCTATCACGGCACTGGCCGCCGCCATGCCCAGAATAAGCGTCCAGGCTGGGCCAAATGCCCAGTCCGGCGGCTGCCAGGACGGCTTGCGAAGCTCCCGATACCACGGCCCGATGGTTGTCAGCAGCCCGCCAGCCCCGGCCAGCACCAGCGCCGCCACGGCAGCCACAATGATTTCCGCCATAGCGCGATCCCCGCAACCGTCCTCCGCATGTAGGGGCAGGCTGCGCTAGACACCAGCCGCGCTGCGAGAGAGGGTTTGTTAGACAATGGTGGTGAGCATGGAAACGCAGGGTTTGGTCATCACCGCGCACGGGCCAGTGCTGGAACTGCGGCTAGACCGGGTGGACAAGAAAAACGCCATCACTGGCGCCATGTATGACGCGATGGCGGCGGCGATGGTGGCTGCACCCGCCCAGGGCATGCGGGCGATCGTGTTCACGGCCGAGGGGCCGGTGTTCAGCGCGGGCAACGATATTCGCGATTTCCTAGCCATGCCGTCGCTAGAAAACGCCCCGCCCGCGCGCTTCATCCGGGGTTTGGTCACCAATACACTGCCGATGGTCGCCGCCGTGTGCGGCCCGGCAATCGGCGTCGGCACCACGCTGCTGCTGCATTGCGACCTGGTCTACGCAGCGCCTACTGCCACGTTATCCGTCCCGTTCGTGGGGCTTGGTTTGGTGCCCGAGGCTGGCTCGTCCGTTTTACTGCCCGCGCGGATCGGTATGGCCCGCGCCTCGGCCATGCTCCTGCTGGGTGAGGCTATGGACGCTGGGGGCGCGCTGCAGGCCGGGCTGTTCAACGCAATCGTGCCGGCTGGAACGCTCGACGCGCATGCACGGGCCGCGGCCGCACGTTTGGCCGCGCAGCCGCCACAGGCCCTGGCCGCCAGCCGCGCGCTGATGCGGCCCTCGGCTGCCCTGCATGACGCGATGCGGGCGGAGGAGGCGGCATTCAGCCACGCATTGCAACAGCCAGAAGCAAAAGCGGCCTTCGCCGCATTTTTAGGCCGTAAATGACCTGCCGCTTACGTCAGTTACATTGACAATCTTGTGAAAGTGTTCGACACGAATTGTCACAAGCTTAGGTGCTCAAACCTGGCAAACCGAGGAAACCGCTGTGCCCCATACGTGTCTCCGCCTGGCAGGTTTAGCCGTTCTACCCCTAGTGCTTGCCCCCGCTGTCGCGCACGCCGCGGCGTTTCAGCTGAAGGAAGATAGCGCCCAATATCTGGGGACGGCGTTCGCAGGTTCTGCCTCCGCCGCCGACGCGCCCAGCACGGTGTTCGACAACCCGGCCGGCATGACACGGCTGAACGGCCTGCAAATCCAAACTGGTGCGACGATCATCGTGCCGTCTTTCACATTCACCGGCACCTCCACCAATGCATTCGGCAAGCCCAATAGCGGTGCCGACGGACGTGATGGCGGCAACGTGGCGTTGGTGCCCAGCATCTTCGCCACCTACAAGATCTTGCCCAACCTGGCCGTCGGCATCGCCGTCACCTCGCCATTTGGCCTGGCGACTACCTATGGCAGCGGGTTTATCGGCCGGTACAATGCCGACAAGACCGACCTCAAGACTTTGAATATCAACCCGGCCATCGCCTATCAGGTGACGAGCTGGCTGTCGGTGGGCGCCGGTGTTTCGGCCCAATATGCCCGGGCCGAGTTCTCGTCCGTCATCAACAGCTCGACCGTCCTTACGTCGCTGACTGGTAAGCCCGCGCAGCTGCCCGACGGTTACTTCCGGCTGAAGGGCGATGACTGGTCGTTCGGCTATAACTTTGGCGCGTTGGTCACGCCGGGTCCGCAGACGAATATCGGTCTGTCGTATCGCTCGCGCGTGCAGCAGAACTTGTCCGGCGTTGCAGAGTTCACCGTGCCGTTGCCGCTGAGCCTTAGCCCCAACTTCCGCAACTCGGGCGGGGCGGCGAAGATTGTATTACCCGATTCAGCCACCCTCAGTTTGACACAGGGCATGGGTCCAAACTGGACGACCTATGCCGAGGTGACCTGGACCAACTGGTCGCAGTTCAAGAACCTCAATGCCTTCCGCGACAACGGGCAGCTGCTTAGCTCGGTTAAACAAAACTACCACAATAGCGTCTACGCAGCGCTTGGCGTGTCATACAAGGTCTTGCCCGATCTGACGGTGCGCGTTGGTACGGCCTATGATTCGACGCCCACGACGAATTCGTACCGTACGGCGCGGGTGCCCGACGCGAGCCGCATGTGGCTGGCAACGGGGCTAAGCTATCAGGTGCTGCCGGGCATCACGGCCGATCTCGGCTACGCCCATGTATTCGTGAAGGACAGCCGGATCGATGAGCGGTCCAGCACGGGTGACCGTTTGCTTGGCCGGTACAACAGCAACTCGATCGACATTGTTTCGCTCGGGACGCGCGCGGCGTTCTAATGCCGGCACGGCCCTGGCTGGACCATTACCCGGCCGGGGTCGATTGGCACACGGCGATACCTGAAGCGCCGCTGCACCAACTTATGACCGATGCGGCGGCGCGGTTCCCGGGCCGGCCGGCGTATAACTTCTTTGGACAGCGCACGACTTGGCAGCAGGCGGCCGACGGCGCGCGTCGCGTGGCAGCCGGGTTGCAGCGGCTAGGGTTTCAGCCGGGCGACCGCATTGGCCTGCTGCTACCGAACTGCCCAGCATATCCCACAATGTTCTTTGGCGCGCTGATGGCCGGCTTGGTCATTGTGAACTTCAATCCGCTTTATTCGCCGCGGGAGCTGGAGCATCAGGCCCGGGACGCCGAGCTGGCCGCGTTGGTAACGCTGGACCTTACGGTGACGTATCCAAAGGCCGCGGGTTTGCTGGCGGCGGGGGTGGTGCCCGGGCTAATCATCTGTTCGTTCGCCGCTATGCTGCCTGTGGTAAAACGCATGCTGTTCCGAACGCTGAAGAAGCACGAGCTCGCGGATATACCCGATGATGGCCAGCATGTATGGCTGTCGGCGTTACTGATCCCGGGCACGCCGACGCCGGTGCCGTGTGAGCCACGGACTTCGCTGGCGGTTTTGCAATATACGGGAGGTACGTCGGGCCTTCCCAAAGGTGCGATGCTCAGCCACGCGAACCTTTATGCCAACACGATGCAGGGCAGCCTATGGTTCCACCGCACCCGCCCGGGACAGGAGGTCGTGTTGGCCGCTCTCCCGTTCTTCCACGTGTTCGCTATGACGACCGTGCTGCTATTTGCGGTCGCGAACGGTGCTGAAATCATCATGCTACCGCGGTTCGAGCTAAAGGCCGCCATAAAGGCCATCGCCCGCTACCGCCCGACGTTCATGCCGGGTGTGCCAACCATGTTCAACGCGATCGCCAGCTACACCGGGCAGGCGCGCATGAGCAGCATCCGCTACTGCATCAGCGGTGGCGCACCGCTGCCGGCCGAGGTGAAGGCGCGGTTTGAGACACGCACCGGCTGCGTGGTGGTCGAAGGTTACGGCCTGACCGAAACCAGTCCTTGCGCTATCAGCAACCCACCTGGCGCGCTGAACAAACTCGGCATCGGCCTGCCGCTGCCACAGACCGAACCCAGTCTGCGCGACCCCGCCGACCCCAGCCGGGTCATGCCGGATGGTGAGCGTGGCGAGTTATGCCTGCGTGGTCCCCAGGTCATGATGGGCTATTGGCGTCGTCCGGCTGAGACGGCGGAGGCATTCACCCCCGACGGCTTTCTGCGCACCGGCGACGTGGCGATGATGGATGGCGACGGCTATTTCTCGATCGTCGACCGGATCAAGGATCTTATTCTGGCGGGCGGCTACAACGTGTATCCCCGCAACGTCGAGGATGCGATTTACCAGAATCCAGCGGTTCACGAGTGCACCGTAATCGGCGTGCCCGACCCCTACCGGGGGGAAACGGTGAAGGCCTTCGTCGTCCTTCACCCCGGCGCAACCCTGGATTCGGAAGGGCTGCGCCACTTCCTGCGCGACTACCTGTCGCCGATCGAAATGCCGAAGCAGGTCGAGTTCCGGACGCAGTTGCCTAAAACCTTGGTGGGTAAGCTGTCGAAAAAGGAATTGGTGGCGGAAGAACGGGCGAAGGCAGCGGGAGCCGGTTAGCCGCGGCTGGTGGCATCGCGCCGGCTGGTGGCATCGCGCCGGCTGCGGCATAGTCAGGGGGCGTGTACCGGGGTTCTGAATGCCAAAGCGTTGTGCGATTGTTATCACTAGTATCAACTCCCCAACACGGGCAGTTCAGGAAATCGCCAGTGACCGTCATAGGCTCGACGCCCGCTTCGTGGTCGTTGGCGATACTAAGAGCCCGCCGGATTTTCAACATGATGGCGTCGAATATTATGACCTGACTGCCCAGGGAAGAACGGGATTCGATTTAGCCTTACTGGCACCCGTCAAACACTATGCGCGTAAAAACATCGGCTACTTGATTGCGATCAAGGGCGGGGCCGAGCAGATTATCGAAACTGACGACGACAATATCCCGCTCGATAGTTTTTGGACCCCGGCGCGGCGTGATGCGACCGCGGGGCTGGTCACGGGCCAGACCTGGTCGAACGTCTATCGGCATTTTACCGCGGAGCTGATCTGGCCCCGGGGCCTGCCGCTACCGGCTGTGCGGGCGCCGGAGCCCGCGTTCGACACGTTGCAGACCGTGACCCGCGACTGCCCCATCCAGCAGGGCCTGGCCGATGGCGATCCCGATGTGGACGCGATCTATCGTCTGATCCTGCCGCTGCCGATCCATTTCGCGCCGGGCCGGTCGGTTATTCTGGACCGCGGCGTCTGGTGTCCGTTCAACAGCCAGAACACAATCTTCTTTCGCGACGCGTTTCCGTTACTCTATTTACCATTCCATTGCTCCTGGCGGGTGACGGACATCTGGCGCAGTTTAATCGCCCAGCGCATTGGTTGGGAGAACGGCTGGTCGCTCGCGTTTCACAGCCCGACCGTGTTCCAGGACCGGAACGAGCATGATCTGATGCGCGATTTTGCCGAGGAGGTGCCAGGGTACCTCAACAACGAACGCATCAGGATCGCCCTCGAAAGCCTTTCGCTGCCCTCGGGCACTGCCGCCGTGCCGGACGCGTTGCTGCGCTGTTATGAGTTGCTGGTGGGCATGGAGCTGGTGCATCGCGATGAGTTGGCGCTTGTACGCGCGTGGCTGGCCGATTTGAACGATGTGACATGACCCGCGTTGCAGGGTGGCATTGGATAGGTTACCGCCACCTCAGCTGTTGCGGGGGCAGGATGCTGGGGTATTGCGGGTGATAATCGAGCGGGTGTTGGTAACGGGCTCCGGTGGAATGCTGGGCCGTCGGGTGCTGGAAGAGCTGACCGGTGCGGGTTACACGGCGATCGGTCTGACCCGCAGTTGCGTCAACCTAATGCAAATAGAGGAGACCCATCGCGCCTTCGCCGACGCTCGGGCCGACGCCGTTATCCACTTGGCCGCCCGTGTGGCGGGCCTGGGTGGCAACCTCGCAGCCCCGGGTGAGATGTTTTACGAGAACATCATGATCAACACGAACGTGGTCGAGGCATCGCGCCGCGCCGGGGTGAAAAAGTTCGTCGGCGTGGGTTCGACTGCAATCTATTCCGACCTCGTCAGCCTGCCAATGCGAGAGGAGGACATCTGGCTCGGCCCCCCGCACGGGTCGGAGGCACCGTACGGCAATGCGAAGCGTGCCATGTTGGCGCAATTACAATCGTACTCTCAGCAATACGGCATGGCCTATGCGTACGCCGTACTCACGAATTCTTTTGGGCCGGATGACCGATTTAACGAGCAGCATGGCCACGTGATGCCGTCCCTGATCTCCAAGTTCCACCGTGCCAAACGGGACGGTACCGGCGTCACGATCTGGGGCACGGGCAAGCCGCAGCGGGATTTTATCTATTCCAAAGACGCGGCCCGCGCGTTTCGCCTGATGATGGAACGCAGTGAAGGACCAGTGAACGTCGCCTCCGGTACGGAGGTCAGTATCCGGCAGCTGGTGAACTTGATCGCCGAAGTTTGTGCGTTTAAGGGCGCGATCACGTGGGACGATACGAAGCCGGACGGGCAGGCCCTGCGCCAGTACGACACGACCCGGCTGCGGACGCTGGATTTCAAGCCGGCATTCGACCTGCGGCAGGGCGTGGATGAGACGTTCCAGTGGTTCGATCGCCACCACGGCGCGACCCGGCAATAGGAAGGCAGCGTCATGGCCGGACGGCTAATTGTCGAACCCGTGGGCGGGCTTACAAACCGGCTGATGGCGGTTCTGTCCGTCGCGCGCATCGCCCATCGATACGGCATGGATTTCGGCGTTTGCTGGAATCCAACGTCGGAGTGTGGCGCCCCGTTTGAGGCGCTGTTCGACACCGCCTATGCCCGCTTCGACGCGACCAACGCCGATCCGGATCGTGATGTAAGGACCATCGGTTTTGGTGCGCAAGGCTGGAACGTCCCCCCCGTTGTGACCCGCCCGGTCACGCCCCAGGACGTCTGGATCGTAACCCACGGCGTACTCGCCCATGAGGATGAGACGCGCGAGGCCGGCTTCGTCCCGGGCGGCCCGATCATCTTCGACCTCGGCCGTTATTACCGGGCCTTGCGGCCCGCGCCGGCGATTGTCGCAGCGGCCGATGCGGTTGGCCTTGAACGCCAGCGCACGATCGGCATTCATATTCGCCGCCCCTATAATGCCGCCGTGGCGCTGGCCCCGGGTATGCACGATGCGGAACAACGGCAATACGGCCTGCTGCCGGACGCGTTCTATGCTGGGCTAGTCAATCGTCTACATGCGCTGAACCCCGCGCTTACGTTCCTGCTATGCACCAACTCGTCCGCGACGGAGCAGTATTTGCGAATCCATTGCGACGCGACGCTGATTACCAGCCCAAAGGTGGCGGCCGATGATACGAGCCTGCAATCTTCGGCCATCGAGGCGGCGGTCGATACCCTGCTACTGTCCCGGACGGCGGGGCTGTTGCGCCACCACCAAAGCCATTTCGCGTTTCTCTCTAGCTTGACCCATTATCAGCCGAGCCTGCTGGTCGTGCCCAACGGCGACGGTACCCAGGCGGCGTTGCGGCTGAACGAGTTCGGTGACTACGGCGTGATCACGAGCACCGATGCGGAACAGTCGTTGGAGCGGGTGGTCAATCCCCGCTTCAACCCGTTGCTGCTTTAACGGCGGCGTCCCGCACCACCGCGGCCAGTGCTGGGCGGGCCGCCACGACCACCACCACCGGAGCGTCCACGCCCGCCGCCGCCGCCAAGCACGGGCGGACGCATGGTGGACGCTGCCGCTGCCTCACTATGATACGGGTGGTCCTGCAGTACCGTGATGGGCGAGCCAATCTCCCGCTCGACATCGCGAAGCCATTGGCGTTGCGTGGCGTCGCACAGCGTGACGGCCATACCGTCCCGTCCGGCGCGGGCCGTGCGGCCGATGCGGTGGACGTAGGTCTCGGGCACGTTCGGCAAATCGTAATTGAACACGTGGCTCACTTCGTCCACGTCAATCCCACGGGCGGCAATATCAGTCGCGACCAGCACCTTAACCGCGCCCGACCGGAACCCGGCCATCGCGCGTTCGCGGGCACCTTGGCTTTTGTTACCGTGGATCGCCTCCGCCACAACGCCGGCGCCTGTCAGAAATTCCGCAACCTTGTTCGCCTCATGCTTCATCAGTGTGAAAACAATCGCGCGCACCACTTTGGGCGACTGCAACAGCATTAGCGTTGCCTTTTTCTTATCGGCCTCATCCACGAACATGACCGCTTGCTTCACCCGCTCGACCGTGGTCGACGGGGGCGCGACTTCGACGCGGACTGGGTTGTTCAGCAGCCCGCCGGCCAGCTCGGCGATCGAGCCGGGCATGGTCGCGCTGAATAGCAGCGTCTGCCGCTCCTTCGGCACCGTGGCCACGATGCGGCGAATATCCTTCACAAACCCCATGTCGAGCATGCGGTCGGCCTCATCCAGTACCAGAATTTCAACGGCGCCTAACTGGATGTGGCCCTGGCCCATCAAGTCCAGCAAGCGGCCGGGTGCGGCGATCAGAACGTCCACGCCGCGCCGCATGGCGTCCACCTGCCGCTGCTGACCGACCCCGCCGAACACGACGGTATGGGTCAGCTTTATGTGGCGCGCATAGCTGGCGAAGCTTTCGTCGATCTGAGACGCAAGTTCGCGCGTGGGCGCCAGCACCAGCACGCGAGGGCTGCGCGGCGTGGGGGCTACGCGCTGTTGTGCCAGATGCTGCAGTATCGGTAGGGCAAATGCCGCGGTCTTACCGGTGCCGGTTTGTGCCAGGCCCAGCAGGTCCCGGCCGGCCAGCAAATGCGGGATGGCACCGTTCTGGATCGGCGTCGGGATCGTGTAACCCTCGTCCATCAGGGCGCGCAACAGCGGCTCCATCAGGCCAAGACGTTCGAATGTGGGCGCAAGTAGAGTATCTGTAGCGACGTTAGTATCGGGCATCAGGGGCGCCTCCCTGGCGCCAGGTTCGATCGATAGGGTGGGGGGGGAGCGGCGACCGCCAACCGGTCGTGTTGCACTGCACATAAGTTACTTACCGCCCAGTCGCAAGGGCGTTGCCCGGGCCGGGCTTCGGCGGCATTGCCCCGGCCGGTGCCGGGCGGCATTGCCCCGGCCTGGGCCGGGCGGCATGGTGCAGCGTGGGCCGCGCAGAGCCCGATGGAGGAACGATGCCCGGTCGCCGCACCCTGCTTGCCACGCCGCTGATGCTTTTGGCCGGGGCCGCCCGTAGTCAGGCGCGCCCGATCAAGATCGGGGTGCTGAACGACCAGTCCGGTCCCTACCGCGACAATACCGGGCAGGGGTCGGTCATTTGCGCGCAGGAAGCCGTGGCCGAGTTCGGTGCGTCCGGGATCGAGGTTTTAAGCGCCGACCACCAAAACAAGCCCGACATCGGCGCCGCCATCGCCCGGCAATGGATCGACCGCGACGGCGTCGACATGATCCTGGACGTGCCAACGTCGTCCGTGGCGCTGGCCGTCGCCGCCATCGTGCGCGAGCGGAACAAGGTGTACGTGAACTCAGGCGGCGGCACGGCGGACCTGACGGGGGTGCAATGCACACCCAACACCGTGCACTGGACGTACGACACCTACATGCTAGCGAAAAGCACGGCGTCGCAGCTGGTGGCGCGGGGCGGCAAGAAGTGGTTTTTCATTACCGCCGACTACGTATTCGGCCAGCAGTTGGAGCGGGATGCGGCAGCCGTCGTGCGGGGTGCCGGGGGGACGGTTGTGGGGCGGGCGGCGTACCCATTTCCGGATACGACCGATTTCAGTTCCTACCTGTTGCAGGCACAGGCGTCCGGTGCCGACGTAATCGGCTTCGCGTCTGCCGGGAACGACACGGTGAATGGCGTAAAGCAAGCCCATGAGTTCGGCCTGGGACGCACGATGCAGATGGCAGCGCTGCTGGCGCATGTGACCGATATCGAGGCGATGGGATCGGAGCTCGCGCAGGGTCTGTACTGCACCGGCTCGTTCTATTGGGACATGAACGAGGGAACGCGGGCGCTGACGTCGCGGGTACAGTCCCGCATGCCGGGCCGCCGCCCGCCCAACATGATACAAGCCGGATGCTATGCGGGGACGCTGCATTATCTGCGGGCGGTCAAGGCGGTGGGCAATGGCGCAGACGGGGCGGCAGTCGTGGCGCAGATGAAGGCGATGCCGACAGAGGACATCGCATTCGGGCGGGGCACGATCCGGGCGGACGGGCGGGCGCTGTTTCCAGCCTATTTACTGCGTGCGAAAGCACCGTCGGCCGTTATGGGAAAGTGGGATCTGTTGGAGTTGGTAGGAACGACCCCGGCGCTGGAGGCGTGGCGGCCGCTAGCCGAGGGCGGGTGTCCCCTGGTGCGGGG
>JAYVTX010000184.1:0-3665 GCA_043788425.1 Rhodospirillales bacterium | reverse complement strand
AGTGGCAACGGCCGTAGCAGCCGCTCGAAATACTGCGACGCCCAGCGCACGCCGTTCCGCTCGAAATGGCCCCAGCAGTCGGTTTCCGCTACCGCGCCCCGGGTTGGCAGGTGGCCGTTCAGTGTGAACCGGGTCCGGCGCATCAAACGCTCCGCGCGGTCGATCCACAGTACCAGTTCGTCGGCATCCGACAGGCCTAAGCCGGGACGCATTGAGACGCGTAATACGTCGCAGCCGTGGCGCTGCCCGGCGACGGTGATGTCTTCCGCATCCGACACGGCCATGACCAATGTGCGGTCCGTGCCCCAGCGCCCAGCCAGCAGCATCGGGCCAAGTAGAAACAGCATGTAGCAATCTGCCACCAGGGCCGACGCGTCGCGCCGGGGCCGGTCCGGTGCCTCGACCCCATCCAACAGCACGCGGACGGTACCGGGCGACCGCACAGCCGGCACGCGCTGCACCCGTTTCCCGCCGCCCGGGCCCGCTTGATCCTGCGTGATTGTTCCTGCGCGAAGGTCCAGCACGTCCCGGGCCTTACTGCGCCGCGAGGCATCTACCAACTCGGGCTGCAATCGATCTACCAAACTTTCGAATTCGCCAGCGTAGGACACATCGACCGTTGTGATCCGCTCCAGGGCGCCGAGCCCATGCGCCGCAGCACTGGCCGCCAGCAGCGCCCGCGCCTCGTCCGAACTGGACTGCGCCTGCTGCGGCACCAGCCGTTCTGCACATCCGCCCAGCAGCGACGCCGCAAGCAGACCCCGCCGGCGCAGCATCAATACAGCCCAGCCACCCGCGCCCGGGTCTGGACGATGCCCACCAATAGATCCAGCATCGGAGTCGTTACGCCGCGGCTGCGCGCCATGTCGAGCGGCGTGGCGTACAGCGCCTCCACCTCCATCGGGCGACCGAGTTCCAGGTCCTGCAGGATGCTTTGCCGGTGGTGGGAGCCGCGCATGAACGCCAGCTGCGCCTCCACATCCGGGGTGATCGTGACGCCCATGGCGCTGGCAATGGCCACCACTTCGGCAATGATCGCATGGACAGCCGGTGCAATGGCGGGCGGCAGCATGAATTGAGCGGGTGTGGCGGTGCTAAGTACCGCCAGCGGCCCGGTGGCGAGGTTCAGCATCAGCTTTCCCCACACCGCGTCGCGAATTCGGTTCGACACCGTCATCGTCAGCCCGCCCGTGGTCAGGCACGCCGACAGTGCATCGAGCGCCGGGTCGGACGCCCCATCAGCGCGGCCGATGATCAGCCGGTTGCTTGGGTACAGCACGTGCACCACGCCTGGCGACGTGACGGTGCAGGCGGAATAGATGACCCCGCCGGCTGCGCGCTGGGGTCCCACGGCATTCCACATGGCGTTTCCCGGGTCGATCGCGGGCAGCCGACGCCCCGGCTCCGTCGCATCGCCGACGAAATACCACCACGGAATGCCGTTCAGCACGCACACGACCGGCGTGTCTGGCCCGAGTAGTGTGGCAAGACCCGGTGCGACGGCGGGCAGGGCCGGCGCCTTCACACATACCAGCACCGCGTCCTGCGGCCCGAGTGTGGCCGGGTCGGCACTGGCGCGGACGCGGACGTGCAACGTGTTGCCGTCGCATTCGACCCGTATGCCGTGGGCGGCGATCGCGCCCAGCGCCTCACCCCGCGCAACCACCGACACATCCGCCCCGCCTAGCGCCGCGCGGACTGCCAGATGGCCACCGATCGCGCCGGCACCAACGATACAGACCCTCATCGCAGGACCTCCACCGCCGCCCGCGCCAAGGCCTGTACGCCCAGTTCGATACAGGCCTCGGCCGGCTGATAGTCGGAGTTGTGCAGGCGGTCATGCCGGCCCGGCAGCCCCGCGCCGATCCGCACGTGGCAGGACGGCACAAGCTCGGCCATCAACGCAAAATCCTCCCCCCCCAGCGACGGCTCGCCCTCGTCCACCACATCGCCCAGTTGTGCGGCGATGGCTGCCATGACGCGGTCCAGCAGCGGGCCGTCATTCACGGTGGGCGGGATTTCGCGGGTGTAGGCGACAGTGGTTGTCACGCGCATGGATGCGTCAACGCCGGCGCAGATGCGCTTCAACGCTGCCTCCGCCACATCGCGGACAGCCGGGTCCAGGGTGCGGACGGTGCCGCGCAGGGTGCAGCGGTCGGGGATCGTGTTGCTGGCGTCGCCCGCATGGATGGCAGCGACGGTTACGACACAGGCCTGGGTCGGCCGGATTTCGCGTCCGACGATGGTTTGCAGCTGCGTGATCAGAAACGCGGCCGCCGCGATCGGGTCCACGCACTCATCGGGGTGCGCCGCATGGCCGGACCGGCCGGTGATGGCGATGTCGAATACGTCGACAGCCGCCATACATCCGCCCCGGCAGAAGCCCATGCGCCCCACCGGCATGGCCGGATAATTGTGGAACCCGATAGCCAGGTCCGCACCGTCCATCACGCCGTCGGCGATCATGGCCCGCGCGCCGGCACCAATCTCCTCGGCTGGTTGAAAGACCAGGCGCACCGACCCGGCCAGTCCGTCCGCCATGCCCGCCAGCACGGCCGCGGCGCCTAGCAGGGTGGCCGTATGGATGTCATGCCCACACGCATGCATGCGGCCCGGCACCGTGCTGGCGTAACCTAAGCCGGTTTGTTCCAGTATCGGCAGCGCATCCATGTCGGCCCGCAGGATCAGGGTCGGCCCAGGCCGGGCACCGGTGATGGTACCCACCACACCGGTCCCACCGACGCCGGTGCGGTGCGGAATGCCAAGGCGGGTGAGCTCCGCCGCGACGATTCCTGCCGTGCGCGTTTCCTGGAACGCTAACTCCGGATGCGCATGCAAATCGCGGCGTATCGCGACTAGCTGGGGGGCAATAGTGTTGGCGTTTGTGGCGATAGCGGTCTGCGGGTCGTTGATGAGCATGGTGCATGGTGCGGTGCGATGGCGGCGGGATCAAGGCCGGCGCTTTGACCGCTGCCGCGAGGTGCTTTGGAGGTCGAGCGATGACGCCCCGGGGCCTTAGAACAGGGGGTGAAATATCCAAAACCGGCTTGGAAACGTGAAAATATAAATCTTTCGTTTCAGTCTATTTTCGTATCGACATGACATCCGAAACGGGTTTATACGCCTATACGAACGTTTCATAAGCGAGGTTTTATTATGTTAAAGAGCGTCCTCACCGCAGCGGTGATCCTCGGAATAGCTGCTGCCACACCAGCCCGCGCCGGCAATATCGTGCTGACCGGCCACGATAATGACTTTCACCAGAGTAGTGACGCGAATGCCCAAGCACTGGCCTCGCTCAAATTCGTCCGTAACGGCTCGACATTGCCAGTCCTGACGTTCGACGAGGGCAGTCAGCTAACATCGTTGCTAACGGCGCTCGGTATTGCGTTCACGAACGTAAACCCGGCTACGGCTAGCAACATTACAGATGCGTTGTTTAACAAAACGATCTACAGCGCGTTCGCCGTTGCATCGAACACCAACTGCGGCGGCTGCGATAACCAAACTGCTGACGCCGCAAACATTGCAACCCACGGGACCGCCATCGCGGCCTTCTTCAATGCTGGCGGTGGCATTTACGGCTTGACGGCGGCCAATGATCCCAACGGCTACGCGTACGTTCCGCAAACGGCGTCCAATCCAGGCGGCACGCCGTCTTCGAC
>JAYVTX010000183.1:0-5465 GCA_043788425.1 Rhodospirillales bacterium | reverse complement strand
CTTTCGCCAGTTCAGCGCGCGTGCGTCGCATTGTGAAAACCCCAATGCCCGCCGCCGGACTCGAACCGGCACGCCTTTTACGGCCTCGGATTTTAAGTCCGCTGCGTCTACCATTTCGCCAGGCGGGCGCGCTTCGTCACGGACGTCCCCCCGTATCGGCAATCGCGGCTGCGATGTCCAGCGCGCGGCGTAGCAGGGTCTCACTCGCCTCGGGCGTGCAGAAGCCGCTATGGGCCGATAGCGTGACGTTTTGCAGCGTCGTCAGCACGTCGTCCGCCGGCAGCGGTTCATGGTCGAATACGTCCAGCGCCGCATGCCGCAGGTGCCCGGATTGCAGGGCAGCGACCAAGGCGGGCGTGTCGATCAGGGCGCCGCGGGCGGTGTTGATCAGGATGACGCCGGGCCGCATTGCCGCAATCTGGGCGGTACCCAGGAAGCCCCGCGTCTCATCGTTCAATAGCAAATGCATCGACACGGCATGGCTTTCGGCCAGCACCTGCTCCAACGGCAAAAACCTTACGCCGGCTACCTCGCGCGGGGTGCGGTTCCAGGCAATGACGTCCATGCCGATACCGGTGGCAATCCGCGCCAGTTCACCGCCAATGCCGCCCACGCCGATCAGGCCGAGGGTCTTGCCGCGCAGCTCCATCCCTTCTTGCCGGGGCCAGCCGCCAGCCCGGATGCTGCGGTCCATGATTGCCAACCCGCGTGCGGCGGCGAATAGCAGCGCCATCGCGTGCTCGGCCACCGCGGTATCGCCATAACCCTTGATGGTGTGGACGGTGATGCCGAGCGTCGCCAGCTCCTCCGGATCCATGTAGCTGCGCGCACCCGTGCCCAGGAAGATGACGTGCCGTACGGTTGGGCACTGGCGCATGGCGTCCGTTGGCATGAAGCTGTGATCGTTCAGGACCACGGTGCGACCGGCCAGCTTGGCGGGTAGTTCGGCCGGGTCCACATGGGCGGCGAGGTTGATGTCGACCCGCCCATCGGACGTGCGGCGGATTGCGTGGTACAATGCAGCCATCGCGGGGTCTGCGTCGAGGAACAGGGTGGTCATGCGGGCTCCGATTTTAGGTTTAGCGATCGTGGCGGGGCTAGCGCTGTCCGGCAACGGTGATGCGCAGGAACGCCTGCCGCCCAAGCCGCCACCGTTGGGCGCCGACACGGCCCCGCCGGGTCGGGTGGCGCCGGACCGCGTTAGCCCTTACTCGGCCGCCCCCCGCCCTGGTGAGACGCCGACGTCCAGTGGTACCGGCTTCGTCGTCGCATCCGGGCAGGTGCTGACCAACAACCACGTCATCAACGATTGCGGCCGGGTCGCGGTCCGCACGCCATCCGGGCAGCGCCTGCAGGCCCGGATCGGCCCGACCGACCGCCGTCGTGACCTGGCGCTGCTGACGGTCCCGGCCGAGGCAGGGCCGCCGCTGGCGTTCCGCGAAAACCCGGCCATTCGCCGGGGTGAGACGGTGGTGACCTACGGCTTTCCCTTGTCGGGCCTGCTGTCATCCGGCCCGACGCTGACGACCGGCGACGTCAGCGCCCTGGCCGGTTTGCGCGATAATCAGGCGAATTTCCAGATCACGGCGCCGGTCAATCCCGGTAATTCGGGCGGGCCGCTGCTGGACATCCAGGCCAACGTGATCGGCGTCGTGGTCAGCAAGCTGAATGCCATGCGCACGGCGGAGATGACGGGCGGCGACATTCCGCAGAACGTGAATTTCGCCGTGAAGGGGACCGAGGCGTTGGCCTTCCTACGCGAAAACAACATCCGCCCGACCATCCGCGACAGCACCGGCCCCGATAAGCGGGTGTTCGAGGTTGGTGAGGTGGCGAACGCGTCGACGCTCTACATCCTCTGCTTCCGGTAGTGCGGGGTGCGCCGACCTTTGTGCCGGTAGTCGCTCGTCCGCTGCCGCGGCGGCGCTGGCGGTGGCGGGCGGTACGGTGGCTGTTGATCATCGGGATATGGCTTGGCCTGATGGGGGGTGCAGGCGTGCTGTGGTTGGCGCGCGACCTGCCGCGGCCCGATGCGGCGCTCGATGCGGCGAGGCGGCCCGGCCTGTCATTGCAGGACCGGTCCGGCGTCATCTTTGCCACGTTCGGCGACGTCGTGGGCGATCCGCTGCGCCTGCCGGACCTGCCGCGGGCCCTGCCAGCCGCGGCGGTGGCGGTGGAGGATCGGCGGTTCTATCGCCATTCGGGGCTGGACCTGATCGGCATCGCCCGGGCGGTGTACGTAAACCTCACAACGGGGCGGCTGGTGCAGGGCGGCAGCACCATTACGCAGCAGGTGGCAAAGACGCTGTTCCTTAGCAACGCCCGTACGGCGCGGCGCAAGGTGCAGGAGGTGCTGCTGACGATCTGGCTGGAACGGACGTTCAGCAAGGCCGAAATCCTGGAGATCTGGTTGAACCGCGTGTACCTCGGCAGCGGGGCATGGGGCGTGGACGCGGCGGCGCGGCTCTATTTCGGTGTGTCGGCGCGAAACCTGAATGTGTGGCAATCGGCGGTGCTGGCCGGCCTGCCGCGTGCGCCGTCCCGCATCAATCCCCGCGTCGATCCGGTCGCGGCGGCGGCCCGCGGGCGGGAGGTGCTGGCCGCCATGGCCGATACCGGCGCCCTTACCCGGGCCGAGGCGGATGCGGCGGCGGCGCAAATCGCCTTCACGCCACGGCCGGGCGCCGCGGGCTGGTTCGCGGAATGGGTGGCCGAGCAGTCGTCGGGCATTGTGCCGCCGGGTGCGGACGCGCTGGTGCAAACCTCGTTAGACGCCCGGCTGCAGGCGGCGGCGGAGGCGCGGCTGACCGCGATGCTCGACGGACCCGGCGTGGGTGCCGGGGTGCAGCAGGGGGCGGTGGTGGTGCTGGATGCCACCACGGGGGCCGTGCGGGCCATGGTGGGTGGGCGCGACTGGCGCACCAGTCCGTTTAACCGCGCCGTATCCGCCCGACGGCAACCGGGATCAGCGTTCAAGCCATTTGTCTGGCTGGCAGCGCTGGAAACCGGTCTAACCCCGGACAGTACCGTGCTGGACGCGCCCATCCGCATCGGGACTTACGCCCCGTCCAACTATGACGGCACCTTCCGCGGCGAGGTGACGCTGGAGGACGCGCTCGCCCAGTCGCTGAACACGGCCAGCGTGCGCCTGATGCAGCAGGCGGGTGGGCCGCGTGCAGTAGCCGCCGTGGCCAAGCGCCTGGGCGTTGCTGGTGTGTTGCCGCCCGACCTGTCGCTGGCGCTGGGCACGGGTGAGGTCGGGCTGCTGGAGCTGGCCGGTGCCTATGCCCCGTTCGCCAATGGCGGGCGGTTGGTGGTGCCGTGGGGGATCGCCACCGTGCAGGCCGATGGCAAGCGTGCGCCGGTTCCACACACTTCGGGTACGGCGGTGATGACGCCCGAACATGCGGCGGACATGCTGCAGATGCTGACCGCGGTGGTAACGCGCGGCAGCGGGCGGCTGGCGGGGCTGCCGGGCCGCGCGGTGGCGGGCAAGACGGGCACGACGCAGGATTTTCGCGATGCATGGTTCATGGGGTTCGTCGGCAGCGCATCCGGCCCGGTGGTGGTGGGTGTTTGGCTTGGTAATGACGACGCGCGGCCCATGAAGGGCGTGACCGGGGCCGGGCTGCCAGCGCGGCTTTTTCATGATGTGGCGGGGGAAGTGCGTTAACGCACCCGCGTCACCCGCTCCACCCACGCATCCAGCTTCTGCTGCGACGTAACGATTGCTGCCAGTATACCGTCAATCCGGGTCAATTCTGACGTGAGCGGGCGTGCTACCAGTGAAACGCTGATTGTGATCAATAACGGGGCGTGGCTTGTCCCAAACACGCTGTCCCGTGCCTGTTGAATGCGACCGCGGATGCCACCCTGCGCCGGGGCGGCGTCGACCCAGGTTGCGACGGCCGACACGCGGTTGGGGTCGGTCGTGCGTACCGTCAGCCACGGCGCTGCGTCGGACATGGCATGAACGCTGGAGTCTTCCGCCTGGTCCTCACCGGTTCGGTTGCGGCGTTCGTGCAGGATCGCGTCGGAACGGGCGCGGGTGGGGAAGGCCTGCGTGACCATTGTGACTGCCAGGCCGTTACAGGTTGCGGTCTGGGTCCGCATCGCCGGTGCCGGCGTATCACCCGTGGCCGCGCAGCCATCGGGCCAAGCCAAAGCAGGGATTTCAGCCACGTTCGGTGCCACAACCAGGCGATTGAAGCCCAGTGCCACCGCCGGTCCCAGGGCCACTAGCGCCATCACCAGGGCCGCGGCCAGCGGTGCCGACCCGGCACCGACCGGCATCCCGATCGCGACCGCACGGGGCGCGGCCGGTGCCTGCCGGAACGGCATTCCGGCCGCCACCAGCACGAGCATGACGAATGAGAAGAATACCCAGCCATAAATCAGGTGGTCAGCCGCCCCGGCCTCTGCACTGCCAAGAATGTGGCCAAGAACGACGATGCCCAATGCCCGCAACCCGTTTGCAAAAATCGGTATCACCACCGATGCAATAATGAACCCCACCCGCCGTCCCGGGCTGCGATAGTTTAACAGGGCAAAAAATACCCCGAACGCCACGGCCGCAATCAGGAATCGCAGCCCGGCGCAGGCCTCTGCAACAAAAAACGTGCCCTCCGGTATTTCGATGATCAGGTCGTCGACATAGTGGGGGATGTGCAGAACCGTCAGCCCGATCTCGGTGATCCGCGCCGTGACGGATTGCAGCCACGGGGTGAAGAACGCGCCGAACGGCACGAGGAAGACCAGGAACCCGAGCGGCGCGGCTAGTGCCCGGGCGAGCGGCCAGCCCAGGACGGTCAGCGCTAAAACCTCTGCCCCAGCAATCGCCGCGAGCTGCCGGCCCTCCATGATGCCAAGCCGCTCCGCCAGCAGCCACGCGGCCGCGACCGGTACGGCCAGCAGGGCCAATGCCGGTGTGGGCCGTGCGCCAAGGCCGACCAGCGCCGCCCGGCGTTCCCAGGCCAGGTACAGCGACATCGGGATGACCAGATAGCAGTGGCCATAGGCGGTCGAGGTACTCCAGACACTGATGGCTGCCTGACACTCCGTCCAAAACAGGGCGGCCCAGACGGCTAAACCGACGGTCAGGGCGAGTAGCGCTGGGCGCAGCGACGACCGGGGGTCTGGTATGCGTGTCATCAGCATCAGCCGATACCCCGCACGATCGGCGGCCCAACCAGGTTCGCGATCGGCACGGGCAGCCGCTTCCACGCCGCGATCATCAGCCGGTATTTGGGATTGAGCGGGTTGTGATCCGGAATGCTGGCCCCCGGTGCGAGGCGGTAGCGGTAGTGCAGGGGCGCTGGTTCAAAGCCCCAATTCTTCTTGAACGCGTGCGCGCCCGTCCCTGCTTTGCTGCGGCCGAAATCGAATAGCGTGATCCCGCGGGCGGCGGCGTGGCGCATTACCGCCCAGTACATGAAATCATTGCCATACGCCCCGCGTGCCCTTGC
>JAYVTX010000182.1:0-8448 GCA_043788425.1 Rhodospirillales bacterium | reverse complement strand
TCGGCCAGCTACCGCATCCATGCGCCGGGCGAGCGCGGCACACCCGCCAACCCGGCAGTTTGGGAACAGCCGGTAAAATCCTGGATCACTGCCCCGTTGGAGGGCGGAAAGGCCGGGCGCGTGCAGATAACTGGCGTAGCCTTTGGCGGCATGAGTCCGGCGACCCAGGTGGATGTGTCGACCGATGGGGGCAGGACGTGGCAGGCGGCGCAGCTAGTTGGGCCAGATTTAGGCCGCTTCGCCTGGCGCGCGTTTATGTTGGAGACGGATTTGGCACCCGGCCCGCATTTGCTCGTCAGCCGCGCGACCGATGCGCGCGGGGCGGTCCAGCCGGAGGAGACGGCGATAAACGGCTCTGGCTACAACCATAATGGCTGGCGCGCGCCCGGCGTCGATTACACCGCAAGCTGATGATGATCCATCTGAGACGACGCCTGTGGGCCGGTACGTCCGCGCTTCTGCTCGTACTCACGCCGGCTGGGGCCCGGGCAGACGATGCCGCGTTGGCACTCGGCAAGGCCTTGTTCACGGCGCAGGCGGAGCCGCAATGCGGGATTTGCCACACGCTTGCCGACGCAGGGTCGGCGGGCGCAATCGGGCCAGTGCTCGACGAGTTGAAGCCGGACGCCGGGCGGGTGGCAGCAGCGGTCGCGAACGGTATCGGGATAATGCCTGCCTATGACAGCCTGACCAAGGCGCAGGTTGATGCGGTGGCGCTGTATGTCTCAGCAGTAGCGGGCCGGCCGTAACGCCGCGGCTTTGCTGGCGTGGATCTTGCTGGCCCTCCCTCTCAATAGGAGAACCATCATGAATCTGACCCGCAGAACGACGCTGGCATCCGCGCTAGCCATGCCCTTCGTGTCCCGCGCCGGCGCTGCCGAGACGGTGGTTCGCATGGGAACGCTCAAGCTGATCCATGCGCTGACGCCATATTATTACGAGCGCTTCCTACCAGAAGGTATGAAGGTTGAGGTCATCGCCTTCGAAAGCCCGACCGACGGCAAGGCCGCCGTAGTCACCAAATCGATCGATTTCGGCACGTTCGGCATCGCCGCCGCAATTCAGGGTGCAGCAGCGCGGGAGCCGCTGGTCGTTGTTGGCCCGGTTTGCAACAAGGGCATGGGTGTTGTTGCGCGTAAGGACGGCGACATCGCGACGCTCAAGGACCTGCGCGGACGCAAGGTGGCGATCTGGCCCGGCTCGACCCAAGAGGTATTCATCTATGACCGGCTGCGTATGGAAGGGATGTCTGCCAAGGACATCATCCCGGTCCGGGTGAGCTTCAGCGAAATGCACGCCGCCCTCGCCCGCGGCGATGTTGACGCTTATGTGGGTGCCGAACCGGCACCTGGCGTATCGATCAGCACCGGCGTCGGCAAGATCGTCGAATACCCGTACTCGACCCCCATGGGCAGCCTGAACCAGATCCTGGCCACGCATCACGACACGGCAGCGGAAAAACCGGAATTGGTACGCGCGATGGTCCTGTTACAACGCCGGGCGGCCGACTACGCGACGGCCCATCCGGACGAAACAGCGGCGCTCGCCGTCGCCAAGCTCGGCCAAAAGCGGGAGGCGATTGCCGTGTCGCTGCCCAACGTCGAATATACCTGGCGCATGACGCCTGAGATTGTCGGCCAGTGCCGTTCCTATGCCGAGCACATGCTGGAGGGTAAGCAGATCAAGGCGTTGCCCGACTTCGCCTTCATCAATCCCCAATTCTCGGACGAGGTTGCCCGCATCGCATGACCCGACGCCGGCTGGCGGGGCCGCTCGCCCTTATACTTCCGCTGCTGGCCATTGCCGGCTGGTGGGCCGGCACGCGGGGTGAGGGGTACCGGCTAATACCCTCACCGAATGAGGTCGGGGTGGCCCTGTATGACCTGGCCGTGGGCGGCGTGAACGACGACGCGTTCAGTGCGACGCTGGTTACGCACTTGGTCGCATCCGCGTCGCGTGTATACGGCGCATTCGTGCTGGCGGCGCTGCTCGCCCTGCCGTTGGGCATGATGATCGGCCGGCTATGGATTGCCCGCGCCCTGCTGGACCCGGCGTTGCAGGTCCTGCGCCCGGTGCCAGTCACGGCGTGGCTGCCGCTATCCATGATTGTGTTCGGGCTGGGGCCGCGCAGTGCGTTCTTCCTAGTGGCGCTGGGCGCGTTCTACCCAATCCTGATCAACACCATTTTCGGCGTACGCAGTGTGGAGCCGCGGTTGTTTGAGGCGGCGGCGATGCTCGGCACGTCCCGCACGGCGATGTTCAGCCGCGTTGTGTTGCCCGCGGCCATGCCGGGCATCTTTACCGGGTTGCGGCTGGGGCTTGGCCTCAGCTGGGTCGTAATCGTGGTGGGTGAGATGACGGGCGTGCAAACCGGGCTTGGCGCCATGATCATGGACGCGCGGCAGACGTCGCGGACGGAGATTGTGATTGCCGGCATGATCGTGATCGGCGCAGTAGGTTTTCTATCGGACCAGGCCGTGCTGCTGGCCGGCAGCCGCCTACTGCGCTGGAGCCCGCAACACGCATGACGCCGCCCGCGATCGCCGTCGCTAGTGTCACCAAACGCTTCCCGGGCCCGGCCGGTGACACGGTGGCGCTTGAGGGTGCCAGTCTAGTCGTCGGCACCGGCGAGTTCGTCTGCCTGATCGGCGCATCGGGCTGTGGTAAGTCCACCCTGCTGCGCATCATCGCCGGATTTGAGGTGCCGAGCGGCGGCGACGTCACCGTCCGCGGTACCCCCGTCACCGGGCCCGGGCCAGACCGGGGCATGGTATTCCAGGATTACGGCCTGTTTCCCTGGCTGACCGTCCGGCGCAACATCGGCTTCGGCCCCGAAAGCCGGGGTAAGTCACGGGCCGAGGTGACGGAGATCACGGACCGGTTCTTGGCAATGATCGGCCTGACCGCGTTCGCCGGCGCATACCCGCACCAGCTATCGGGCGGCATGAAACAGCGGGTCGCCATCGCCCGCGTGCTGGCCAACGATGCGCGGGTGGTCCTGATGGACGAGCCGTTCGGCGCATTGGACGCCATGACGCGGGAGCGGCTGCAGGACGAGCTGCTAGCGCTATGGGCGCAAACAGCCCTGACGATCGTGTTTGTGACCCATGCGATTGAGGAAGCGATTGCGCTGGCCGACCGGGTGGTGGTGATGTCGCCAGGGCCGGGCCGCATCGTGCGCGACGTCCGGGTCGACCTGCCGCGCCCGCGCGACGTAACATCACCGGAATTCAACGCGCTGCGGCGGGAGCTGTCCGCGTTGCTGCATTCTAAAGCACTTCCCGACCAGGCGGAACCGCCCAGGCGGGAGTAGTGCTCGTCAAACAACAAGGTATGGAGCGCAAACCGATCCACGTGATCGGATTGCGCTCTAGCCATTCGAGGGAGCCGGCATGATGGATTGGGGCGCTGCAAGCCAGGCGGCACGGGATGCCGCCTATAACAACACGGCCGCCTGCCCAGACGGGCCGGCCTATGTCGCGGCGCTGCGGGAGGAGTCGCTGGCCATGCGCGCCGCCCACCCCGCGCATTTGAACCTGGCGTACGGGTCTACCCAGCGGGAGGCATGGGACCTGTTCCCCGGGCCAGCTGGCGCGCCGACGCTGGTGTTCATCCATGGCGGCTATTGGCAGCGCAACGATCGCGAGGGTGCGGCCGCCGTGATGAAGGGGGCGCTGGCGACGGGCTGGTCTGCAGCACTGCCGGGCTACACGCTGGGGCCAGACGCGACGCTCACAACCATTGTGGGTCAGATCGACGCGGCGCTGACGTGGCTGGCGGCCCACGGCCCGTCGCACGGGGTAGGCGGCCCGATCGTGGTCAGCGGCTGGTCGGCCGGCGGGCACCTGGCTGCCATGGCGCTAGCCCACCCGGCGGTCCATGCGGCGCTGCCGATCAGCGGCGTGTTCGAGCTGGGGCCGATCCGCGACACATATCTGGATGAGAAGCTGCATCTAACCGATGCGGAGGTCGCCGCTTTATCACCGCAGCGGCTGGCGATGCCTGAAAAGCCGATGTCGATCGCGTATGGCTCTGCCGAGTTACCGGCATTGGTGGCCAACAGCCGCGACCTGCACGAACGCCGGGCGGCAGCGCACCGGGCGGGCGTGCTGGCGCCCGTCGCAAGTGCAGATCATTTTACGGTGATCGATGCGTTGCGGGCACCAGGTGGGGCGCTGCTGGGTTTGGCGCGGGCGTTATTGGGGTAGAGCGGAGGAAGCTTCAGCGTACCGTCCGGCCACGCAGAAACGGGCCATACCCCGGCGGCGGGCAGGCGCAGGCGCGGCCCAGCGGCTTCGGGTTGGCGATCGGGCAGACCAGCGGGCTCACGCCATACGCGGTCGCGATCCGGGTCCGGCAGTGGTACCCAAACGACACGGGCCGGGTGTAATAGTACTGCGCCGCCGCATCCGGCACCGTTGCGACCAGGGCCAGTACGACCAACCCGAACAGCTTACCCATCACCCACTCCTGAACTATTCACGCAGAACCTAAGCATCCGGCTTCCAGTTGCGCCATCGCCCGCGCCCGGTGGCTCATGGCATGTTTTGTAACAGCTGGCATCTCGCCAAAGGTTTGTGTGCCGCCGCGCGGCAGGAATGCCGGGTCATAACCGAAGCCGAGGTTGCCGCGCGGGGCAACGACGGTACCCTCGACCCGGCCCAGAAACGTGTCGGTGTGGCCGTCGGGCCATCCCAGGCAAAGCGCGCAGACGAACCAGGCCCGCCGGTCATCACCCGTGATCTCTGCCAGGACACGGGCGATTGCGGCGCCGAAGTCCTTGCCAGGCCCAGCCCAGCGCGCGGATAGCACACCCGGCGCACCACCCAGGGCGGCCACGCAAAACCCGCTATCGTCCGACAATGCAGGCAGGCCCGTGGCGCGGGCGGCAGCCAACGCCTTGATCTGCGCATTGCCCACGAAATCGGGTGCAGTTTCGTCTGGTTCCGGCAAACCCAATTCGCCGGCTGACTGCACGGTCACCCCCCAGGGTGCCATCAGCGCCGAAATTTCCCGCAGCTTGCCCGGGTTATGCGTGGCCAGCACCAGCGGGCCAGTCAGACGGCGCGGCATTACGCGAGTGCGGCGCGCTGGGCGAGATACAGCGCCTCCGTCCCATGGCGGGCGAGGCGCATGAGGTCCTGGAACTGCGCGTCGCTAAAGGGCGCCTTTTCCGCAGTGCCCTGAATTTCGACGATGCCGCCCCCCTCGGTTAAAACAAAATTGGCGTCGGCGTCGGCCCCGCTATCCTCGGCATAATCCAGATCGAGCACAGCGGCACCGCCCACCAGGCCGCAACTGATCGCCGCCACCTGCCCGATGATCGGCGACCGGGCGATGACGCGGTTGGCCTCCAGATGGCGGAACGCCAGCGTCATCGCGACCCACGCGCCCGTGATGCTGGCGCAGCGCGTGCCGCCATCAGCGTTCAATACGTCGCAGTCGAGCGTCACGGTACACTCGCCCATGGCCGACCGGTCGACGACGGCGCGTAATGACCGGCCGATCAGGCGCTGGATTTCCTGCGTGCGGCCGGACTGCTTGCCGCGCGCCGCCTCCCGATCGCCACGCGTGTGGGTGGCGCGCGGCAGCATGCCGTACTCCGCCGTAATCCAGCCCAGGCCCTGGCCACGTAGGAAGCCGGGAACCCGGCCTTCGACGGAGGCGACGCACAGCACCTCGGTACCGCCCATGCGGATCAGGCATGACCCCTCGGCATGATGGGCAAAGCCGGTTTGGAAACTCACGTCACGCAGCGCGTCGGGCGCACGGCCGGAGGGGCGCATGGCGGATTGGGGGTTGGTCATGGTGCTGTCCTAGATTTTGGGGCCATATACCTTGGCATGGCATACGACGGCAAAAACCCAAATGCCCGGTGGGAGGGCCCGCCGGGCCTCGATCCACGATCGGCGGCCGTGCTACGCGAAATTGTGGAGCAATATGTGGCGACTGGGGAGCCGGTCGGCAGCCGGACCCTGTCGCGCCGTCTGCCAATCGCCCTATCCCCGGCGACGATCCGCAACGTGATGAGCGATTTGACCGACGCCGGTCTGCTATTTGCGCCGCACACCAGCGCCGGCCGGCTGCCGACGGAGCGGGGGTTGCGCCTGTTTGTCGACGGCCTGTTGCAGTTTGGCGGGCTGGAGGCGGCAGAGCAGGAGGCGATCAGCCTGGCGCTGGAGGCACGGGGGCGCAGCCTGGAGGCGACGCTGGCGGAGGCGAGTACGATGCTGGCCGGACTGGCAGGGGCCGCCGGGCTGGTGCTGGCCCCAAAGTCGGAAGGGGCGGTCCGGCATATCGAGTTCGTGGCCCTGGGACCCGGCCGAGCCTTGGTCATCCTCGTCGGCAGCGATGGCAGCGTTGAGAACCGGGTCATTGAAACACCACCCGGCCTACCGCCCTCGGCGTTGGAGCAGGCGGGCAACTTCCTCAATGCCCGGCTGGCTGGCCGGACCCTGGGCGAGTTGCGCCATGTGGTCGGGATCGAGATTACCGAGGACCGGGCGCAGCTCGACACACTGACGACGCAGGTGGTGGAGGCGGGACTTGCAACCTGGACCAATGAGGGGCGGGGCGGGTCGTTGATCATCCGCGGTCAGGCGCGCCTGCTGTCGGAAGTGACGGAAATCCAGAACTTGGAGGCGATCCGGGTCCTGTTCGAACGGCTGGAACGGCAGGAGACGATGCTCCGGTTGCTGGAGCTGGCCGAAACTTCGGACGGCGTTCGAATTTTCATTGGCGCCGAAAGCGGGCTGTTTGGCGCGTCGGGCGTATCGATGGTGGTGGCGCCTGCCCGTAATGGCGCAGACAAGATCGTAGGCGCGATCGGCGTCATCGGTCCCACCCGCATCAATTACGGCCGCATCATCCCGGTAGTCGACTACACGGCCCGCGTAATCGGTCGCCTGCTGGGTTAACGGCCCGATCACGAAACGTGAGTGTGGGAAACCGTGGCGATGGCCACGCCGTTCAACCAGTATGGTTTCGATAAATGGTTGATATGATGACGTTGCGCCGTAGCTGTCTCTTGCTGGTCGAAGACGACACGCTGGTCCGCATGACAGTTGCGATGATGCTTGAGGATGACGGCTTTGGCGTGGTCGAGGCTGGTAGTGCGGATGAGGCATGGCGGCTGATCAATGGCGGCCTGCTGGTTGAGGCGGTGGTGACCGACGTCGACCTTGGTCACGGCCCGACCGGCGTGCAAATGGTCGAGGGCATGCGCGACGTCCTGCCCAATGTCGCCATCATTTTTATCACGGGGCGGCCAGCCTCTATGGTCGGTCGGGAGTTGGGCCCGCGGGAGGCTTTGCTAGCCAAACCTTTCCTGGGGTCGGACCTATCGGACGCCTTGCGCGCCCTCGTTACGCACTGATTTGCCAGCGCACCTATCGCGGCCGGCGGCACACGGTCGCGGTCGGCAGATAAATAGACCGTGCCAGGAGCTTCCGATGTTGCGAACCATGCTTGCCCTTATGATGCTGATGCCGCTGGGCGCGCGGGCGGCGACTGACTTTATTGCGCCGGGTAGCCCTCAAACCGTCGGGCAGAATGGAGCGATCCTTGGATCAGATCCGAGCCATCCCGTGCCGGCCCCGCGCGGGGCGATGCAGACACTGGGCCTACCGACCAAGCCGGAGGTATCGGAGCCTATGGGGGCCAGGCTAAGCCGGGACGAGGCAAAGCGGCGGATTGAGAGGGCGGGTTATCGCCGGGTCGTGGATTTGGTCGAGGATGCAAGCGGCGTCTGGCGGGGCCAGGCACAAAAGGCAGGTAAGACCACTGCCATTAATTGCACAGGCAAGGGCGAAATTACGGAGGGGTAAGCGCCGCCCGTTAGGATAAGGCGGCAACTAATCCGGCAATGCCTGCGATCCATAGTAGAATTGATACAAGAATGCCGATGACAATGCCGCGTGAGGGTGCACGGTCGGCCAGTCGTTCTTCATTCACGTCGAAGCTTGGCAGCGTTGCGTCCAAATCCGGCGTGCGGCGCAACAAGAGGACCAGCGCGGGGTCGACATACTCGCGCCGGCCCGGCCGCCGTCGTTCCATTCCGGCAGGTAACAGGGCAGGCACTGGCGGCGGGCAGTCTACCGGGCCAGCGGCGGGATTATCGATGTCGACCATTCCGCCTCCTCGTTCCCCTACGTGACGCTCCTGGGTAGGTTAAGTTGCCCGGCTGGCGGAACACAAGTCGCTAATGACACCGCACCAGAGGGTTGGGGAAGTCGGCGCAATTCGGGAAACTGATCTCATTCTCGCCCCGGCGCTGCACATGTAGCATGTCCGGGCCCTCACACCCGAAGCCCGGGCTGCGTGCGCCCGCTGTGAGGGTCGCGGGGCCCTGGGCGATGGGGCGAAACCGGAACTCATCGGTGCCGGATTGGACGCGGACGCTTTCAATCTCCCGCTGGGTCAGGGTCTGTTCCGTCAATGTCGCGCGCA
>JAYVTX010000181.1:0-9340 GCA_043788425.1 Rhodospirillales bacterium | reverse complement strand
ATCGACCCCTTCAGCGCTGGCGGCAGCGGATTATCCTGATCGCGCAGCAGGTCGATGACGGCCGTCCACAGCGTGCTGTTATCGGCCAACGCCCGGATCTGAACGATTTCATCGGCCCCGACTGCCTGGCGCAGCGCCGCGTTGGCCCGGCGGAATACGTCCGCGTCCTGCTCCTTTTGCGTGCGCCGGCCCGCGGTTGCGCGATAGGCGCCGTGGGCTAGGCCGTGCATAAATCAATTTCCACCGTAGCAGGGGAGGTCGCGGGCACAACACGGCCCAAAACGCTGTCTTCGTGCCGGATGATGCGCCGGGCCAACTTCAACGCCTGGTAGCATTCATCGGCCGCGGCGGCGTCCAGCGCGCGGTCCAGGATTTCGCGGGCCAGTGCACTGCTGGTCGCGGCCTTGAATCGTTCCGACAGGTCTCGTGCAGTGGCAAGGCCCTGTACCCGCTCCTCATCGGTGCCGATATAGGCTGATTGCAGGGCAAAATAGATTTGACGGGCCGGGCTATCGGCCTCCTGCGGCGGCATGATCTGCTTGCCGAACAGAAAACGGGCATGCGCCGTCAGTTCGATCCGGGTTTTGGTACGAAAACGGATCGGTGCGCCGTTGATAACCATCACCTCTCCCTGTCTCAGTTCCAGCACGAGGTTGGACATGGGTCAGCTCCTATTTTGGCACATTCACAACCGCATCGCCGGCATGGTGGGCGGCGGCCCCGTTTGGACCGCCGCCCCATTGCCGTTATTTGAAAAGGCTCAGCAGGCTCTGCGGTGCCTGGTTGGCGATCGACAGCGACTGGGTGCCCAGCTGCTGACGGATCTGCAACGCCTGCAGGTTCGCCGACTCCTTCGCCAAATCGGTATCCACCAGCGCGCCCAACCCGGCGTTCAGACTGTCGATTTTGGCCGTGTTGAGCGAGATCGTGGCGTCGATGAAGCGGCTATCGGCACCCGTCTGGTTCAGCTGGTTCGCCAGACCCGTCTGCGCCGTGACGAACGCCGTCGCACCCGTTGTCGCACTCAGTGCCGTGATGGCCGATGTCTGGTCCGCACCGGCCGTGATCGCACCAAACGTATCCACACCGCCAGCCGTACGGCTAAACGTGGAGCCGATCAGCGTCGCTAGCGTATTCGCCAACCCGCTATTATCGGCGTTGTGGAGCGTGCTTTGTGCCCCAACCTCGTTGTTGATCACCGACTTATCCGTGCCGGCGACCGCACCCGCGGCCTTACCAACCAAGGTCTGGCCGTTATAGGTCGAGCCATCGACCGTGTTGGCGACTTGGACCACGATCGCCTTATAGGACGAAACATACTGATCGCGCTGAGCCTGCGTAATACTGTTATCACCGATTTGTACCAAAAGGCTTTTTGCAGCCGTCAACGAGCCTGAAATCGCCGTGAGGGAGCTTAGCGCCGTGCTGACCAGCCCCTTGGCGTTGCCAAGCTGGCCATTGACGGTCGACAGCGCACCGACGTCCGAACGTACACGCTCGGCCACGGCAAACGCGCCGCCGTCATCAGACGCATCGGCCACCCGATAGCCAGTGCTGACCCGCTTCTGCGACGCCTGCAGCGCCGACGTGGTGGTGTTCAAGGACTGCAGCGCAATCTGCGCGCCGATGTTGGTGTGTACAGAGTTCAAGGGCATGTTGTTCAACCTTCGCCAATTTGGTTCATCCAATCGCCCTCATCTTGTGGGCACACACGGAGAATGACCCCGGCGGGTTAAGGAAGCGTGAAGCCGTCTTGAAAAAAGAAGTAGCGCACGTCCGGTCCCGTCTGCTTGCCTGGACGGAGATAGTGCGCGGAAGCCTTGGCCCGCTAGTCCAAACCGGCCACGCGCAGGCACCGTCGCATCAGCGTCGGCAGGGCCGCGCCGCTCAGCGACGAAATTGGCGTGCCGGCCGCGCCTAGATCACCCGTCCGCGCCACGAAAACGTCCAGCAGCAGCTCGAAGTGGGTGAAGGCGTGCCGGGCCACACCCGCAGCCCGCCATCCGGACGCATCGGGCGCGAAAGCCAGGGCGTCGGCTGCCAGCCATGGCTCTGTTCGCCAGGGGGTGGACGGTACCTCCAGCATGCCACCCAACAACCCGGATGGCGGGCGACGCTGCAGCAGCACCCGGCCGGCTGCATCGGTCAGAACAAACGCCGCACCGCAGCGGGTTGGACGCGCCGGCTTCGGCACCTTGACCGGCAGCGTAGCGGCGATCCCCAGCGCCCGCCCAGCACAGGGATCATGCCATGGGCACAATGCGCAGGCGGGATTGCGCGGCGTGCAGACTGTGGCACCCAGGTCGAACAATGCCTGCGTGAAATCGGGCGGCCGGCGCATGGCGTCAGCGTCCTGGCCCAGCGCGGCCGCCCCCTGTGCAATTGCCCGGCGCGCACTGGGCAGCGGCTCCGTCAAGGCGAACACGCGCGACACCACCCGCTCGACATTGCCATCGATGGGCACGACCGCGCGGCCGAACGCGATGCTGGCAATCGCGGCCGCCGTGTACGCGCCCACGCCGGGCAGCGCGCGCAGGCCCGCGACCGTGTCCGGGAACTTGCCCGACGCCGTAACGGTCTGGGCGCAGGCGTGCAAGTTTCGTGCACGGGCGTAGTAGCCCAAACCCGCCCAGGCCTCCATCACCGCGCCATTCTCCGCCACCGCTAGATCCTGGACCGTTGGGAATCGGGCCACGAAGCGTTTGAAGTACGGGATGACGGCGGTGACCCCGGTTTGTTGCAGCATTATTTCGCTAAGCCAGACATGGTATGGGTTGGGTGCTTGGCCCGGCAGCGCCCGCCACGGCATGGCCCGGCGGTGCCGGTCATACCAAACGAGCAGCAGGGCGGCAGAGGGAGGCACGGAACCGGTATGGCGGCAGACCCGGATGCAGGCAACGCGCGTCACGTATACGGCCCGCGGGCCGTGGGTGCGCTGCTGCCAACCATCACCCGGGCGGCATTTCGTGCTCGCTCACCGGCTGCTGGCGCGCTGCTGACGGACTGGGCCACACTTGTCGGCCCTGCGCTGGCCGCCGTCACCGCGCCCCGTCGATTGGTGGGCGGCACCCTGACGATCGGATGCGCCGGACCGGTGGCGATGGAATTGCAGCATTTATCGGGCGAGCTGCTGCAGCGGATCAACGCCGCCATCGGGCGCGCGACCGTTACGCAATTGCGGTTCGTGCAAGACTTTACCCCGCCACCGCCCGCCCCGCCGGCACCGATCCCGGCACCGCCCATTCCGATCGCTGGCCTGCCACCTGGGCCGCTGCATGACGCGCTGGCCGCGCTGGCCGGGTCGATGCGGCGAAAACCTTGACGCAACCGCGGCTGCATGGGGCATAAGGACTTTTCCTTGCACCGAGGCTCCGCCATGCGCCGCCGTACCCTAATGATCGCCCTCGCCACACTACCGGTAATTGCCCGGGCGCAAGACGCCGATCCCCGCATGGCGGATCGAGTGGCCGGACCTGCCGACGCAAAGATCGTGGTGACGGAATGGTTTTCCCTCACCTGCTCCCACTGTGCCGATTTTCAGAAAACGACCTTCCCGGAAGTGAAGGCGAGACTAATCGACACCGGGCGCATCCGCTACGTTTGGCGCGATTTCCCCCTGGATAAGGTCGCTCTGGCCGCTGCCATGGTCAGCCGCGCGCTGCCGCCCGAGCGGTACGAGCCGTTCATTACCACGCTACTGGCGACCCAGGACCGGTGGGCGTTCGCCCGGGGTGTAAACCCCAACGAGGAACTGGCGAAGCTGGCTGCGCTGGCCGGACTACCGCGCAAAACCTTCGACGCGACATTGGCCGATGAGGGGCTGCGGATGGCAATCCTGAACGCGCAGGACGAGGCGGATAAGAAGCTGAAGGTCGCCAGCACGCCCACCTTCGTCATCAACGGCCGCCTGCTACCCGGCGCGGTTAAGTTTGAGGAGTTCGACCGGGCTGTGACCGCCGCCGCGGCCTGATGCCCGCCCGCTTTACTCGGCTACGCATCGCAGGCTTCAAAAGCTTTGCGGAGCCGGTGGAGCTGGAAATCCTACCTGGCCTGACCGGCATCGTCGGCCCGAACGGTTGCGGAAAATCCAACGTGGCGGAGGCCCTGCGCTGGGTCATGGGCGAGAGCAGCGCCCGGTCGCTGCGCGGTGGAGAGATGGACGACGTCATCTTCATCGGCACTGCCACCCGGCCCAGCCGTAATTTGGCCGAAGCGGTGATCACGCTAACGGCGGATGAGCCGTTTCCGCCGCCATTTCAGGACGCGTCCGAAGTACAAGTCAGCCGCCGGATCGAACGGGGTGCCGGCAGCACCTACCGCGTCAATGGGCGGGAGGCGCGGGCGCGGGACGTGCAGGTTCTGTTTGCCGATTTGGCCAGCGGCGCGCGGTCGTCGGCGATGGTCAGCCAGGGCCGGGTCGGCGCGCTGGTCGCTGCACGGCCGGACGAGCGCCGCGCCGTGTTGGAAGAGGCGGCCGGCATTGGCGGCCTACATACCCGCCGGAACGAGGCCGAGGGCAAATTACGCGCCGCCGAAACCAATCTGGAGCGCGCGCAAGAGCAGCTCAATACCCTGGGCAAGCAACACGCTACCCTGACCCGTCAGGCACAGCAGGCAAGCCGGTACCGCACGCTGATGGAAAAAATAACAGATGGTGAGGCCGCGCTGTGCCACCTGCGCCACGCCCGCGCCGATGCGGAGCATGACCGGGCCACCTGGGCTGTTGCCCACACGCGGGCGGCCGTGGATCAGGCTGCACTCGCTGCCATCGCCGCGCAGCAGGCCCATGCACAGTGCGTGGCGGCCCTACCGCCATTGCGGATGCAGGCTGCCGCTGCCCAGGACCTGGCTATGCAGGCCCGCCTGGCCGAACAGGCCCGGCACGACGCCCGCGCCCGCCATGCACAGGCACTGACCCAGGCCTACGCCGCCCGCACCCGCTGTGCAGACGATCTCGCCCACGCGCAGCGCACCCTGGCCCAGGCGCAGGCGGCGGCAGAGCGTCTGGCTAAGGAGGAGGCGCGGCTGATTGCGGATGGTGAGGCGCATCCAGCAGCCCTAGCCGCCGCAACGGAAGCCGTGGCACAGGCCCGCGCCAACCTCGATCAAGCAGAGACGGACGCAGCCGCCACGCTGGCACAGGCCGCACAGTCGGAGGCGAACCGCACGCTGACCCAGTCGATGCTGGAGCAAGCCGGCCAGCGCGCCGCCCGGGCCCGCGCCGCGGTAGACCGGCTGATTGCGGAACGCGCGCGCCATACGCCCGTGGACCCGGCCGCGGTGCACGCCGCCGCCGCCGTGGCCGCGACAGGTCGGGACGCCTGTGCCGCCGCATCCCATGCACTTCAAGCGGCCGAGGCGGCCCGGGCCGCCACCCAGCCGGAACCCGCCCGCGCCGCTGAAGGTATCGCCGCCGCCGCCCATGCCCGCGTGCAGGCAGAGGCGTCGGCCTTGGCAGATGTGCTCGCAATCGGCTGCAGCAGCGTGGCACCCCTGCTGGATCAGCTCCGCGTCGCCCCGGGGATGGAGGCGGCTTTGGGCGCGGCATTCGGCGATGAACTGGCAGCGGGCACGGATGTTGGCCCGCGCTATTGGCGTGCCCTGCCCCACGGACACGAACCGGGCCTGGCTGGCACACTTCTGGGCGGCTATGTGCAAGGCCCAGCTAAGTTTGCACGGGCGCTGGCGACCATCGCGATCGTGGCAGATGCTAACGAGGGGTTGGCTCGGCAGCCGGAGCTGACGCCGGGTCAGTGCCTGGTGTCGCGCGATGGCGGGGCCTGGCGCTGGGACGGCTACGTCGTGCAGCCCGGCGCGCCCACAGCCGCCGCAACCCGGCTGCTGCAGCGCAACCGACTGGTGACGCTGCAGCAGGACGTGGTCAGCCGGCACGCCGCGTGGCGGCTCGCCCAACAGAACCGTGCCGAGGCCGAGGCCGCCGCCCGGCGTGCCCACGATACGGAGCGGCAAGCCCATGAGGCAGCCCGCGCTGCCGAGCAGCGGTCACGCGCAGCAGACGCAGACCACGCCACACTGGCCGCCCGCGCGACCACCACAACCGCCCGGCTGGCGGTGTTGCAGGCCGATTTGGTCGCGCTGGCGCCCGAACTGGAGGAGTCGGACGCAGCATTTGCCGTGGCCCAGCGCACCCATGCCGCCCTGCCCGATCCCGCCGCGCTTGTCATCGCGGCGCAGGCCGCACGCGCGCTGCTCGGGACTGCCCGGGCGGACGCAACCCGGGCGACTAGCGCGCTCGATCAGCTACAGCGTGACGACCAGGCCCGCATCGCCCGGTCGGCAACCCTGACGCGGGAACGGACGGATTGGCGCCTGCGGGATCGCGACGCCGCCGGGCGCGTAACCGACCTGGCAGCCCGGCTGCATGATGCGGAGGCGACCCTTGCAGCGCTCGTCGTCTCGGCACCCCTGCCCGATTTGGACGACGCCCATTTACGTGTGGCCGAGGCTGGCCATGCAGAGGCCACTGCGGCAATCCGCGCGGCCGAGGGTGCCCTGGCAGAAGCGTTGGCAGCGTTACAGGCAGCTGATCGTGGCACCGGCGCTGCACGGGAGGCGCTCGCCCGGGCTGAGCAAGACGCAACGCACGCCGCCAATTCCTGGCGCGACGCCCGGCAGGATCCGGCCTATCGCCCCGGCCCTGTACCCGCAGACCTAAGCCCCGGCGCCGAAGACCGCGCCCGCCGGCAATTGGACCATCATGTGCGGGAACGGGACCAGATTGGCCCCGTGAACCTGTTGGCCGAGTCGGAGGCCCAGGCCGCCGCCTCGGCCGCCGAAGCGATCGAGCGGGACCGGGAAGAGCTTACGACCGCCATCGCAAAACTGCGCGGTAGTATCGGCCACCTGAACCGCGAGGGCCGGGCCCGGCTGATGACGGTGTTCGACCAGGTGGACCGCCATTTTCAGGCGCTGTTCATTCGCATGTTTGGCGGTGGCCGGGCGCATCTGGCCTTCGTTGGCTCGGATGACCCGTTGCTGGCGGGCGTTGAGATCTATGTGCAGCCGCCGGGCAAGAAGCTGCAATCGCTGTCGCTGCTATCGGGTGGGGAGCAGGCGCTGACGGCGTTATGCCTGATTTTTGCTGTGTTCCGCTGCAATCCTGCGCCGGTCTGCGTGCTGGATGAGGTCGATGCGCCGCTGGATGACGCAAACGTGGAGCGGTTTTGCAAACTGCTGGACGACATGGTGCGCGATGGCGGGACGCGGTTCGTTGTCGTCACCCACCATCAGCTGACGATGGCGCGCATGGACCGCCTTTATGGTGTCACGATGCAAGAGCGCGGCGTGTCCCGATTGCTGAGTGTGACGCTGGACGCCGCCGCGGAGCTTGTCCAAGCAGCCGAATAGCCGGCAGCACGGTTGACAGCACCACCCCCCGCCGGTAGGGGACGCGAGCTTTCGGAAAGCAGGCAGACTGTGGACGGGGGGCGGCAATGAGTGACGATAAGGACGCCTCGTTCGAGGCGCGGCTGAGGGCGGCGGAAATACGGATCGCACCGCCAGCACCTGCCCAATCCGGGACCGCGAGCCCTATGGGCATCGGCGTCCGGGTGGGTGTGGAGTTGGTGTCAGCCCTGGCGGTGGCGGTGGCCATCGGGTGGGCACTGGATTGGTGGTTGGGAACCAAACCGTGGCTGTCGGGACTGGGCGTTTTACTGGGCGGGGCGGCCGGAGTGGCGAATGTTTGGCGTCTTATGATGCCGCGTAAAGGCTAGAGGGGCAGGGATTTGGCGGCCGAACAATCAAAGATCGACGCGCTCGGGCAGTTCGAGCTGCACACCTGGTTCGGCGCGCTGGGCCGGTCAGTCAACTTTACCAACGCGAATTTCATGATGCTGCTCGGCGGCGGTCTGGTTCTGGCGTTGCTGTATTACGGAATGAAGCCCCGCGCCGTGGTCCCCGGCCGGCTGCAGGCGGCAGCCGAGCTATCCTACACCAGCATGATGGACATGGCCGTCGGCTCGATAGGGCCAGAAGGCCGGCGGTTCTTTCCGTTTATCTTTACCCTCTTTTTCTTTGTGTTGATGGGTAATTTGCTCGGATTGCTGCCCTATTCGTTCACCTACACGAGCCATATCGCCGTGACGTTCGGGCTGGCGTTGCTGGTAATCGTGGTCGTAACTGCCGTCGCCTTACGCATTCACGGCATGCACTTCTTCAGTTACTTTTTCCCGGAAGGCGCGCCGAAGTTGTTGGCACCGTTGATCATCCCGATCGAGGTAATAAGCTATCTATCCCGGCCCGTCAGCCTCAGCATCCGACTGTTCGCCAACATGGTGGCCGGGCACGTAATGTTCGAGGTGTTCGCGACCTTCGTCGTGTTGCTGGCGGGTGCCGGCGCTTTGGGAACCGCCGCCGGCATTCTGCCGATGGCTATTAACGTGGTGCTGGTAGGCTTCGAGCTACTAGTGGCCGCCCTGCAGGCCTATGTCTTTGCTATTCTGACCTGCATCTACCTGCACGACGCGGTGCATTTGCACTAAGTCGTCAGTTCGTTTCGCAACTTAAAAGGACTTGATCAACATGGACGTTCTAGCTGCGAAGGCCCTCGGGGCCGGCCTGGCCGTGATTGCGCTCGCGGGCGTTGGCATCGGTATCGGCAACATTTTCTCTGCCATGGTCACGACCGTGGGTCGCAACCCGGCCGCGCGCGACGCCGTGTTCCCGATTGGGATCCTTGGCTTCGCCTTGACAGAGGCGGTCGCGCTGTTCGCGTTGCTGATCGCGTTCCTGATCCTGTTCACATAATACGCGCTACTTCCGGGGCCGAATTGCCGGCCCCGGTCTGTGCAAATTTGGTCCGAATACCCGGTCCCAGATTGTACTGCTTAAGGGTCGGTTCATGCCACAGCTCGACTTCGCCAACCACCTTACGATCTCACAGGTCGTGTGGATGGCGTTAATCTTTGCCGGTTTATACTATCTCTTCGCCACTTGGGCGCTTCCACAGGTCGCGAGTGTGTTGGAAAGCCGTGCCGAGACGATTGATACCGATCTATCAACCGCCCGTGTCGCCAAGGATAACGCCGACGCTGCTGCTGCCGAGGTAATCTCAGCCACCCAGCAGGCCACTAGCGATGGGCAGTCCGCGATCGCGACCGCCGTTGCACAGGCGAAGGGCGAAGCTGCCGAACAAACACGGATCGCAAACGAAAAACTCGACACTCAAATGGCTGAGGCAGACCAGCGCATTGCCACCGCTCGTACCAATGCGATGGTCTCGTTGCGTGAGGTTGCGATCGGCGCCGCGACCGACGTTGTCAGCCGTCTGACGGGCCTTCCTGCAGACCCAGCCGCGGTTGGATCGGCCGTAGCTGCA
>JAYVTX010000180.1:0-8588 GCA_043788425.1 Rhodospirillales bacterium | reverse complement strand
AGCATGAAGCGCGAAGTGTCACCAACCAGCGAACTCAGCGGGAACCCGAGGAATGACCCGGTCGCCGGCCCGTTGGTGAACGCGAGGGAATACCCGCACACCGTCCAAACGAGCGTCACCAGGCAGCAGATCGTAAAACTCTGCATGACCGTGGCCAGGATGTTCTTGCGGCGCACCATGCCGGCGTAGAACAGCGCGAGGCCGGGGATCGTCATCATTAGCACCAGGGCGGTGCTGGTCAGCATCCATGCCGTATCGCCATGATCGTAGGCGGGCGGTTTTGCCGGACCGGCGGGTGCGGCGGGTGCCGTAGCAGGGGCCTGGGCCGCCGCCGGAGCGGAAACAGCAGGCGCCGGTGTGGGCGCCGCAGCGGCCGGTGCGGCGACTGGCGGGGCTGCCGTCTGGGCCAGTGCGGCGGCGCCTGCAAACACCATCGGCAACAACAGCACGATGGCTGCCAGGCGCATTTTCATCGAGGTCAATCGCATGTCTGGTCCTTTCTCAAAGAGCGGCCGCATCCAGCTCGCCGGTGCGAATGCGCACGGCATGCTGGATGTCGATCACGAAGATCTTTCCGTCACCGATCTTGCCGGTCTGGGCGGAGCGCATGATTGCCTCGACCACCGAATCAACCAGGTCGGTCGGAACGGCCACCTCGATCTTCACCTTGGGCAGGAAACTCACGTGGTATTCCGCCCCACGATAAATCTCGGTCTGCCCCTTTTGCCGGCCAAACCCCTTCACCTCGGTAACGGTAAGACCCTGAACCCCAAGCAGCGTCAGCGCCTCACGCACGTCGTCGAGCTTGAAGGGTTTGACGATGGCTATCACCAGCTTCATCTCTGAACCCTCTCCCTGCCGGCACTCCGGATCGGAGGTTCGGCAACGGTCGGCTTTCAAGAAACGTGCCGGGACGATTGCAGGCCGGATCCTCACGTATCCGAGAGGCCTGCCTATATTTTAAGCATTGGTTGCGATGTACGGGGCACTGGCGATGAACGGCAAAGATTTAAATATGCGAGACGTGGATGTTTGCGTTGTCGGTGCTGGCCCGGTAGGCGGCACGCTGGCCTGCCGCCTGGCGCGCGCTGGGCTGTCGGTTGCCGTGGTGGACCGCGCTGCCCTTCCACCAATGGAGCATCCCAGCTTCGACGGCCGCGCCTATGCCATAGCCGCCGGCTCGCGCGGATTGCTCGAAGACGCAGGCATCTGGGACAGACTGCCCCTGCCGGCCGGCCCGATCGAGCAGATTCGTGTCTCGGACGGCAAGCCGGGTCGCCGGGCCAGCCCGCTATTCCTGCATTTCGACACAGCCGAGTTGGCCGGCAGCCCGCTGGGCTGGATGGTGGAGGCGCGCAGCATGCGGGTGGCGCTGAACGCCTGCCTGCACGCGACACCCGGCATCGCCCTGCACGCCCCCGCGCAGGCGCAGGTGACCCGCGACGCCCGGGGCGCCTCCGTGACTCTGGATGACGGCCAGAAGCTGCGCGCCAAACTGGTTGTTGCCGCGGAGGGGCGCGACTCGCCGCTGCGGCGGCAGGCGGGCCTGGCCGCCGCACGCTGGTCCTACCCGCAATCGGGCATCGTCTGCGCCATCGCCCACGAACACCCGCATAACCGGACGGCGCTGGAACATTTCCTGCCGGCCGGTCCATTCGCCCAACTGCCGATGGCTGGAGGCGAAGCGGGCGAGAACCTGTCGGCCATCGTCTGGACCGACCGTGCCACCCTGGCACCCCGGCTGATGGCGCTGGACGACGACGCCTTTACAGCCGAAGTGGCCATACGGCTGGGCCCGCATCTGGGGGCGATACGCCTGGTCGGCCGTCGGTGGATCTACCCACTATCGGCAATGTATGTACACCGCGTCACCGCCGAACGGCTGGCCGTGGTGGGCGATGCCGCGCACGGCATCCATCCCATCGCGGGCCAGGGCCTAAACCTCGGCCTGCGTGACGCCATCGCGCTCTGCACGCTCGTCGAGGACGCTCATCGGACCGGCCGGGATATCGGCGGTCCTGCAGTGCTGGCCGGCTACCGTCGTGCCCGGCGGCTGGACACTGTGTCCATGCTGCTGGCGACCGATGGCCTGGACCGGCTGTTCAGCACCGACAACCCGGCCATCCGCCTGGCCCGCGACCTGGGCATCGCGGCGGTGCATCGCATGCCTCGGCTAAAACAAGCGTTCATGCGCCAGGCCATGGGACTTCGCTGAGATGGCCGAACGGACGGGGATGCTTAAATTTCCGCCATCTAGCGCCCATGTCCCCTCTGAGCGCGCTGAGTCAGGCAGGTCCAGTCAAGCGGGCCCATTCACGCAAGCCGGATCTTGCACGCGGAAGGACGACCACCGATGCGCGACGTGACCCAGGCTGGACTATGCGGACCGCGATCTGCGTCGGATGTATCGGTCCAGGTCTGGCAAATGGTCCGCGAGGAGGCGGTGTCCGCCATCGAACATGATCGGGTGATGGCCGAAGGAATCCGCGACACCGTATTGCAACACGACAACTTCGCTGATGCGCTGGCCCATCGCCTGGCCCGCAAGCTGTCGGATTATGCCATCGGCATTAGCACGCTCGAGGGGGTGCTATGCGAGGCTCTGTCGGCCGACACAGGTATTGAAGCGGCTGCATTGGCCGACCTGACCGCGGTGCGCGACCGCGACCCGGCTTGCCCCGACCTGCTGACGCCTTTCTTGTTCTTCAAAGGCTATCACGCGCTGCAGGCCTACCGCTTCGGCCACTGGCTGTGGAAGCGTGGCCGCCAGCATTTGGCGTTTCATCTGCAAAGCCGGTCGTCGGAGACCTTCGCGGTGGACATTCATCCGGCAGCCCGCCTGGGCCAGGGTCTGTTGCTGGACCACGGCACCGGGCTGGTGGTTGGCGAGACGGCGGTGATCGGCGACGACGTGTCCATGCTGCAAAGCGTGACGCTGGGCGGCACCGGCAAGACCTGCGGCAACCGGCACCCAAAGATTCACCGCGGCGTGCTGATCGGGGCCGGCGCCAAGGTGTTGGGCGGGATCACCGTCGGCGAAGGCGCCAAGGTGGGTGCGGGCAGCATCGTGCTGGAGGACGTCACGCCCTATACCACCGTCGTTGGCAACCCGGCCCGTCCGGTCGGCCAGCGGCACACGCAGATGCCGGCGCTGACCATGGACCAGTCGATGCCGCCGATCGACTACGCGATCTGACCGGTCATCGTCGAATTCAGAAGATCGGGTCGAATTCAGAAGATCGGTTCGAATTCAGAAAATTTGGCGGCCAGTCTGATGCCGGACCAGTCTGCCGTGGATACGGCGCACCGGTTGCAGGACACGCGCGAATAACACCTGCAACGCGGTTGCCAGGCGCCTGACCGGCGTCTGCCTTGTCGGCTCGGACCTCGCTTCGGGCCGCGCGGGCGCCAGGCGGCGCCGCGACAACACCTCGCGGTCGCCCAGGCATCCCAGCAGCGTGGCCAGCCGGTCGGGCTGGGCACAGAAGCCGCTGCCTTGATCTAGACCGGAAATCCAGGCGCGAGCATCGCTATGCGCCTCCGCCACGCCGGGCGGCTCGGTCCGCGGCGACGCGACCGCCGGTTCGGACAACAGGCTGAGCGCCGGCCCAGGGCGCGCGCAATCCTGGGCAGCGATGGGAAGTGCCGCCCTGAAGGCCGCCTCCATAATCCCGCGATAGACGGCATCCGCATTCATCCGCCCGGGCTCGACGACGAGGGCCGTGCTGCGCAAGGCAGCCACCCCGGCCGCCGCCCAGAAGGCCAGGAACAGACGATAGCGCCCGGCCGCATCCAGCCGGCGCACATGCCGCCAGCAAGCCTCAAACCCATAGGACAGGTCGTCGCTGTGCAGCGTCGGCAACCGGACATCCAGTGCTGCAACGGCTTCGGCCACCAATCCATGACGGGCGTTGCGCGCCAGGACCAGTACCGGTGCGATCGCAAAATAGCGGTTCCGCCGAGCGGTCATCAGCCACTCAGCGGAAGCAAACTGGCTGATCGGGTCGCGCAGGACGACGGCGTGCAGGGCGTCGGGAAAACGGCGCTGCATCCATCCCACACGGCCCAGCGACCGGCAGAATTTCAGCACGCTCACCTGCCCGGCTCCAGGCGCGGCCAGCAGGGAGCCCAGGTAACCCTCCAGCTCCGGATCGGACGCGTCGGGTTCCAGAAAGAAATTGTCGAAGGCAAAACGCCGCCGGTAGCGCGGCACGCCAGCGTGCCCGGCCCGCAACAGCGGCAGAAACTCCTGGAAATACGGCGGGGTCTCGCTGTGGTTGGACGCCCAGCTGCCTGGGCGAAGACTGGGGATGTCGCCTGCCCGCAACCGCTCCAGCTGCTCATGCAGCGGTTCGTAGAAGCCCCTGGCGCCCGGTTGCTCGCGCAGACGCGACCAGACCCAGGTGCCGCCGCTGCGCCAGCCGGTATGTAAGAAAATCGCCCTGCCAAACAGTCCCGACATCGTCATGTCCGGCGTGGCTGTCTCATCGGCGCGGGTCAGGAACGGTCTCGTGGCGTGCAGCGCGTCGCTCCGTCGGATATCACGCCCATCGATGACGATAGGAGTAGTAATCTACGTTATGCAATAACTTGCCGCGTCGCGCACCGATGTTCGGCGCAATCTTCCCAGCACCTCCCCCAGACGGCTGCGCCCCGCACCGTCTACGATTTCCGGGCCGCCGCTAATATGCTGGCGCCCAGCAGGATGACCGCTCCCGTAAATACCGCAGGGCCGGTCCAGGCGGCGGCCAACCCAAGGTGGTCGGCCAGGGCGCATAGACCGGTCCAGACCAACGCGCCGCCGGCCAGCGGCCAATCGTCGACAAAAAGCTTCAATAGGCGGGTGAGCAAAATCATGGCGCCGCCTTGCGAGCGCCGCGGATCAGGGCGAACGAAACACCCCCCCAGCCCACGCCCAGCAGTGGCAAGGCGGCATCCCCGCCGGGCCAGGCCGCACCGATCGCCTCCCCCGTCCAGAACGTACCGAACGCTGCCAGCAGCACGCCGACCATCAACTTCAGCGTATTCTCCGGCACGTTGGCCAGTGGCCGGTGCAGCAGCGCCCCCAACGCCACCACGCAAAGCAGTGCGGCGGCCGCCCCCCAGACTGCCGACGAGAGCAGCCGGGCACCGCCGGCGCCCATGGCAACCACGATGAATACCACCTCGGAGCCTTCCAGCATGGTGACCTGGAAGGCTCCGGCCAGCCCGGCGGCGTCCCACCGCCCATGCGGGCCAGATTTGCCCGTCGTCGCATAGCGGGCGCAAGTGCGGGCATAGGCGACAGTTTCATCGTGCAGCGGAATATGGCCGGCAGCGCGCAAAATGGCCTTGCGCAGCCAACGCAGCGCGAACAGCAACACCAGCACCCCGACCGGCAATTGGAGCCAACGCAGGTCGATGCGTTGCAGGGCGGGACCGAACCCGGCCACCAGCGCCGCCAGCAACACGGCCGCGCCCGCGGCCCCGGCCAGAGCGCTGCGCCAGCCACGGGTGGCGCCCAGGGCGAGCACCACCGTCAGCGCCTCGACGAACTCCACGAACGACGCGAGAAACGCGGCAAGCGTAATGCCGGCCTGGTGCAGCATCGCCGGCTAGAACGCCGCGTCCAGCTTCAGCAGCACCGAGTGGTCCTCGCCATTGCCGCGGCCGAAAGTCGCCTGGGCGTCTATCGTGGCGGTGAGTGCGCGGCCCAGCCCTGCCACTGCCCCAAAACCGATGCGGCCATACGTGCCCGTATAGCCGGCCAACGCATCGCCGATCGGCAGGCCAGCGCTGGTGAAACTGGTCTGCACGATGCGGCGTGCATCGAGAAACTCGCGCTCGGCGGCCAGCAGCCAGTGCGGGCGCACTCGCAGGCCAGCGACGCTGGTATCCACCGCTGCCTGTAGCCCGGCCTGGCCGACCAGACTGTCCACCGATTGCCGGGCGACAGTCTGAGTCAGCAGCGCCTCGCCGCTTTCCCCATACGGGCTCACGGCGGCGTTGGTGAAATCCAGGGCGCCAACCGGACCCCAGACAAGGTTGCCCGCATGCAGGGTCAGCCCGGTGCTGGCGCCGGCGGACCACGCCCGCCCGCCGGGGGAAAACCGCAGCACGTCGCCGGCCAGCACGCCGGGCCGCTCGCCCGAACCGCTGCCGAAGCGGCTATAAGCGCCGGTGATATCCACATAGGCGGCTGAGCTGGACAGGCTGGCATAGACGCCGCCCTGGTAGGCGGCAAAGCCGAGCTTGCCTGCGCCGTCCTTGAACAGTGCCGATGGTTGCCCGTAGCCGGCCGCGGCCCCGACGATCAGCCCCGGTGCCACAAGCCCGTCCACCCCGGCCAGTATCGTGCCGGTCTCGTAGGAAAAACCGTTCGAGGCGCCGCCCGCGTCCCGGTTGCCCGACGCGTAGTGGCCCTGCAGATAGACCGACACGCCTGCGGTCTGCGGCGCGGCCGCACGCTGCATGGCCAGCCGCTGGGCGAGGCCATCGGCAAATTCCTCCGCCTGCACGATCATCAGCTCGGTCTGGCCGCCGATGGTGCCGCCGGCCTGCAACTGGTTGGCCACCACATGGGCCAGGAAGTCGTGCACGCCGGTCGTCGGATGCACGCCGTCCCAAAACAGGAAACTGTTCTGCACCGCGCGCGACCCGTTCACGCAGGCCGGCGTCAGGATACATTCCTGCGTGGTGTTGACGATGCCGTAGCGGGCCGGGTCGGCCAGGATTTCGTCGATGCCGAGCTGGGCGTTGATCAGATAGATGTTGGCCCCGGTCTGATGCGCCAGGCTGTTCAGCGCAGGGGTCAGCAGCGCGTTGTTGGCCCGCGCGATACCGGTGGCCAGCAGGCTGTCGCCGGCTGCCGTCTGGCTGGGGGTGGCGCCCAGGTCGGGCACGTTCAGCACCACCAGACGGCGGGCGCCCAGGCCGATCAGGCGGCTGGCGTCGCTGGCGATGAAGCCCGAAACCTGGCGCAGATCGGCCTGCACCGTTGGATCGGCGACGGTAGTGCCAGGTGGCAAGCCGCCGAGAACGGCGAAATAATTGTTCGACCCGGCCCAGAGTAGCACGGTGTCGGCGGACGAGAACCGCAACCCGGCGGCCGCAGCCGCCGCGATCTCCTGCGCGGTGCCGGGCAGTTGCGGCAGGGGCACGAGGTTGCCATTGCCCGCAAACGCCCCGCCTACGCCGTAATCGTCGCCCGGCGCAAAACGGGCGCCGATCAACGCCGGCAGGTATTCGACGAAGACCGGGCCGTTAGAAAAATGGTTTTTGTAGTATGGTGCCGGGGGAAAGTTAAAGCCGCCCAGATAATGCGGGATGTTGCCGTTATCGGTCAGACTGTCGCCGAACGCATAGACCGTACCGGGGGCCTGAGCGCGCGCGGCGCTGGGAAGTGCGGCGGCAACGCAAAGCAAGGCAAGGGCCAGGCGAGACATCGGCGGGCTTTCCTCAAAATTCAGACAATGGCCGCGTCGCACGAAACCACGCTCTACGCCAGCCGCATCCGATCCGGTTCCTGGAATTGCCGGACGCAGGTGGTTGATCCGCCTGGCTGTGGTAAGCACGCACGCCCGCAAGGCCTCTGACATCCGTGGGAACCTCAAGCCGATGAAGGGGATGCGGGAGCAAGTTCTGCGGGGATCGTGACCCTTGTGGTTCACGCGTTCGTCCACTGAACCCAGCCCTTGTAACCGCGGGTGAAATCCGAACATAACTAGAACATGGAACTGCTCCGTAAGCTCGAAATCCTGGCCGATGCGGCGAAATACGATGCGTCCTGCGCCTCGTCAGGGACCGTGACACGGTCGTCGCTGGGCAAGTCGGACGGCATCGGCTCGACCGAGGGCATCGGCATCTGCCACGCCTACGCGCCAGACGGCCGCTGCATTTCGCTGTTAAAGATATTGCTGACCAATTCCTGCATCTACGATTGCATCTACTGCATCAACCGGCGGTCCTCCAACGTGCAGCGCGCGCGTTTCACCGTGGACGAAGTCGTTAGCCTGACGCTGGGCTTCTACAAGCGCAACTGCATCGAGGGGCTGTTCCTCAGCTCCGGCATCATCTCCAATCCCGACTACACGATGGAGCAGGTGGTGGGCGTCGCGCGCACGTTGCGCGAAGTGCATGGGTTTCGCGGCTATATCCATCTGAAAACCATACCCGATGCCGATCCGCTGCTGATGGCCGAGGCCGGCAAGTATGCTGACAGAATAAGCATCAATATAGAACTGCCGACTGAGGCGAGCCTGGGGGCATTGGCGCCGGAAAAAGACCTTGGCGACATAAAACGTTCGATGGGCCGGATGCGGCTCCGTATTGACGAGGCACGCGCGGAAAAGCGCGCACCGTGTTTCGCACAGGCCGGGCAGAGCACCCAGGTGATCGTGGGCGCGGATGCCAGCTCGGACCGCTCGATCATGGAAATGAGCACCGATCTTTATGGGTCATACGGATTGCGGCGGGTGTATTATTCCGCGTTCAGCCCGATACCCGACAGCTCGGCGGCATTGCCGGTGAAGGCCGCACCCCTGGTGCGCGAGCACCGGCTTTATCAGGCCGATTGGCTGCTGCGCTTTTACGGGTTTTCGGTTGGCGAG
>JAYVTX010000179.1:0-2652 GCA_043788425.1 Rhodospirillales bacterium | reverse complement strand
GCCGCTTCCGTCTTGTCACGCACCACATGGGCCAACGCCGCTTCGGCTAGGTCCGTGCCGTGGCGACTGGCCTCCCCGCACCAGTCCCGGAACGATGACCGAAACCCATGCGCCGTGATGGCTTCGCCCGTGCGCCCATCGGCCCAGCGCGGGGCGGTGCCGGCGTTCATCCGGCGCAGCATCATCAGCAATGCCATGGACGAAAGGGGCTTGCCGGCCTGGACGCTGGGGAACACGAAGCTATCCCGGCCCCGCGCCATCGGCTCCATCGCCCGCACCACGTCGAGCGCAGCCGGGGACAGCGGCACGCGGTGTTCCCGCCTGGCCTTCATTCGGTCGGCCGGCACGGTCCAGGTCGCGGCGTCCAGGTCCAGTTCACCCCAGCGTGCGCCCAGCACTTCACCCGTCCGCCCGGCCGTCAGGATGGTGAAGGCCAGCGCCCGTGCGCTCACGCCGTCGAGCAACGCCAGCACCGCCATGAAGGCCGGTACGTGCTGCCACGGCAAGGCCGCATGATGGCCGGGTGCCTTGCCCACGATGCGCCGGGGCGAAGGCAGCGTCTCGGCCAGGTGTCCGCGCCAGGTGGCCGGGTTGTCGCCTTCCCGGAGCTTGCGTGTGCGCGCATAGGCTAACACCCGTTCGATCCTGCCCCGTAGGCGCGATGCCGTCTCCGGCTTGCTCGACCACACCGGCTGCAACACCCGCAACACGTCATCCGTGCCCACGTCCCGCACCGGCATATCCCCGATGATCGGATAAGCGTAGGTCGCCAGCGTGCTGCGCCATTGCTGACGGTGCTTGGCGTTGCGCCAGCCCTGTTCGCGGGCGTCCATCATTGTCTCTGCCACGGCCCGAAAGGTGTGCGCCGCGGCCTTGACCTGTTCAGCCTGTCGGCTGCGCAGTTCGGCCGTGCGGCTTTCAATCGGATCGTTGCCGACGCGCAGCTTGCCCCGGGCCTCGGCCGCCGCGATCCGCGCCGCCGCCAACGTCACGGCATCTTTGCCACCGCCGGCCGGCCCCAACCCCATAACGCGCGTTCGGCCCTGGACCTTGAAGCGCAGCAACCAGGACTTCGCCCCGCCAATGCTGACTTGAAGGTATAGGCCGCTGCCATCCGCCAAACGCACGGGCTGGGCGGGCGTGCCCGGATGCACCGCCGCCGCAACCGTCTTTGCCGTCAGCCGCGTGCCTGAAACCCCTGCCATAGGTGCATCCCCCCGTAATGCGGACACGTCTATCCTACTGACACTTCTACTGACACCTTAGAATGCGCTTGGGGTAGATCACTTTCGATTCATTTAGACGCTGGTGGTCATAACGCACTGGCGAACAATGATGTTTTTAGACGGCCCTAGACTCCCCTAGAATGGCCGTAAGCGGACACTCTCTCCGCCAGTGGCGGGCCCGACTGTAATCATTCAACCGCGTGCTTGTCCCCGCATCGCCAGCCCCCCACAGTTCGCTCATGCGCTACCTACCCGTCTTCCTAGACCTACGCGGCCGCCGCGCCCTTGTTGTGGGACATGGGGAAACAGCAGCGCGCAAGGCGGACGCCCTTGCCCGTGCCGGTGCCATCGTCGAAATCGCCGCGACATTCGATCCGGCCCAGCTGCCGGGCTGCGCCGTCGCTATCGGGGCCGACGCTAGTGACGCCTGCCTTCTGGCCCTCAGCCAAGCCGCACAAGCCGCCGGCATCCCGATCAACGTCGTGGATCGCCCGGCGCTATGCAGTTTCATCACTCCATCTGTTATCGACCGCGATCCGCTGGTTGTAGCCGTATCGACCGGTGGTGCAGCGCCAGTTCTGGCCCGCCTCGTCCGCGCCCGAATTGAACAACTGCTCCCCCCCGCCTGGGGTGCGCTGGCACGCCTGGCAGACAGCCTGAAATCGGAAATTCGCGCTGCCCTGCCGGACGTGCTGCAACGCCGCCGGGTGCTAGAACGCGTGCTGTCCGGCCCGGTCGCTGCACTGGTGTTTGCCGGGCAGAGCGAACAGGCGCGCGCCGCCTTTAGCGCGGCCCTGACGGAAACAACGCCCGCCGCCGGATTCGTCTATCTTGTCGATCCCGGACCCGGCGACCCGGACCTGCTAACGCTGCGTGCCCATCGAGTAATGGGTGAGGCCGATGTGCTGATACACGACCAAAACATCCAGCCGGCGCTGCTCGACATGGCACGCCGCGATGCGGACCGAGAACTTGCCACTACCGCAGCGCGTCTAGTTGAACTAGCGCAGGCCGGACGGATGATCGTGCGCCTGGCCCCCACTGCATACGAGGGACAGGCCCTCATTGCAGCAGGGGTAGCGCATGCCTGGGTTAGCGCGCGGGGGTCGTAACGCCGCGGCCTACGCCCGTGTTACCCAGCGTTTGCGTACCACCGCCACTGCTGGAAGTGACCCCGCTATCTAGCGCGGGTGAAGCCGTATTCTGCGGTGCCATCGCCGGCGCGCAGGCGGATAGAACGGCCGTTAAACCAGTAATTAGAACAAAACGAACCATGTGAACCTCCAGGGTAATGAGTTGGTAACGGGTCTATTTGACCGAGGTTCCGTGGTAGCGTCCGCGCTCGTGGTGGAAATTGGATGAGTTCTGCGGGTGGGGTTTGGCCTGGAGGTCGGCGTAGCCGGCCGGAAGGGCCAAACCCACTCGC
>JAYVTX010000178.1:0-2572 GCA_043788425.1 Rhodospirillales bacterium | reverse complement strand
CCTCGACAGTCCCGCCGCCCCGCCGAAGGTGCGCCCGCCACAGCAGCGTCGCGGCGATCCCGCCATTGATCAGGTTCCAAATAATGCCGTTGACGAAAGCGAGTTCATATGACCCGGTGCGGTCGAAGATCTCCCCGGTCATCCAGCCGCCAAGAGCCATGCCGACGATGGTCGCAGCGATTACAAGACCAACCTTCGCACCCGCGCCGCGAGCCGGAAAATACTCGCGCACGATAATCGCGTAGCTTGGCACGATGCCACCCTGAAACAATCCGAACAGCCCAGAGATGACGTAGAGCGATGTGAGCGTGTCGAAGAACAGGAACAACGCCAGCGACGCACACTGCAGCATGGAGCCTGCGAGTAAAGTCGGTAGGCCGCCGATCCGATCGGCGACCCAGCCCGAGCCGACACGGCTTACGATGCCGAGCCCGAGCATGAGCGAAAGCATCTCCGCCCCGCGTGCTGGGCCGTAGCCCAGGTCGGCGCAATAGGCGACGATGTGGACCTGCGGCATGGACATCGCAACACAGCAACCAACGCCCGCAGCCACGAGCAGCGACAGCAGCCCGGCCGGCGTGAGCCCCAGCCGTGCTTGCGGCGTGGCCGAAACAGCAGCGGCGCCGCCCGCGCGGGAATCAGGAGCCGGCGAGGCGCGCAGTAGCCACGCCAACGGGGGGATGGTGAACAGCATAACGGCTCCAATGCCGAATTCAGTCGTGCGCCACCCGTAAGACTGGGTTGCTGCCGCCACGATCGGCGGCCACACCGCCCCAGCGACGTAGTTGCCAGATGCGGCAATGGCCATGGCGAGGCCGCGCCGACGGTGGAACCACAGCGACGCGTCCGCCACGACCGGCCCGAACAGTGCCCCGGAGCCGAGCATTCCGATCAGCACGCCATGCACCAGCGCATACGTCAGCAGATCGTGAGTGCTGCTCGCGAGCATGTAGCCGGCTGCCAGCACCAAGCCCGCAACGGCCACGACGCGCGTGATGCCGAAGCGGTCGCTTGCCCGTCCCATGACCACGCCACCAGCGGCAAAGCCCAGCATCGTGAGCGTGTAAGGAAGCGCAGCGCCTGCGCGCGCCACGCCGAACTCTGCCTGCACGACAGGCAGGGTCACCACCACGGACCACATCCCCACGCCGCCGATCGAACTCAAAAGCAGCAGTGTGCCGAGACGCGCCCACGACGCGCGGCTATCCAGCATCTCCCCCCCCGATTGCAAACCGCGGCACGCTACGTCGAGCCGGGTTTTGGGGCAATCACGCAGGGCAACCGACCGAGGCATGGCGGCCACTGTCCGAAATTGGAGCCACGCCATTCCCACACGGCCACTCTCATGGCAGCTGTCCCGGTTGCGGATCCGAGGCTTCGCTGGGAAGGCGGCCGCACAAGGTTGGCGGGCGAGGTAGCCGATCAGGCCCGACCGCCACACGGATGCGGTCTGGCTATCCCAGAGAACGTCGGTAGCCGGTTGCTACCGCTGCTCCAGTTCGAACATGGCCCAACGTTCTCCACCTCCGTTGCGTTGGCCTGATAACCCCAATGCGTGCGGGCATATCGCGACAAACCTTTATAGATTGACACCGGAACGAACTGCTAAAATCGTCTCTGGAAGGATCGTTTGTCTCCGGAGCTTAAGGCTAGGGTGATTTAGACCCAAGGCTCAGAAGTGTGTAATGTCAATTGGTTGACACGCTGGTAAGTGGCCGCGAGTTGGGCCGAGCGACTGGGTAGCGGTGGTAGCAGTCCAAATCTTTGTATCGTTGACGCGTAGTTCGTTCAGCAACCTAGGGGTCGGAGACGCACGGTGTTTGCACGAGTCATACAAGCGATGTTTTGTTCGATGGTCGTCGTCACTGTGGCCAACGCAGAAGGGATGGCGGTAATGGAGACGTCATGGACCCGCGTACCTGCCGCCGAGTTTGAAAAGTTTGAGGCAAAGCTCGGGGAAATCCGGGTGAACAATTTTGCTTTGGAGAGATCGCCTCGAACGGCGGCAGCTGGTAGCGCGACGGTTCACGACTTTTCCGCCTCAATTGCAAACCGAAGCAAGATGGACGCGCACATTCTAATTCAGGTTGTCGGAGTGAAGCAGGATGCGACGCCGACCTTGTCGGCGGAAGGGAGTGCGGAGATCGAGGCCCGACACACTGAAACGCTTCGCTCGAAAACGGCATATCCCGAACAGGCCATAAGCGACACCGTTGCCTACTACGTGCGTGTGCTGGCGACGCCGCCCGATTAAATCCCCGCGTGCGTTTGAGCAGGGGTTATGGCGTCGCGCGCAGATGCCGCGCTAACTAGGTCGCGTGGACAAAGTTAAATTTGTGTTCGACTACGAGCGATGCCTCGCACTCTGGGACTCACGCCTCTGCTTCGATCGCCGACATTCGGGTGCGTGTAGGCACCGTGCCGACGAAGCGCAGCCCGGCTGCGGCGAACAGGGCGGCGAACTCGGCCTCGGTCCGCTCCCTGCCATTCACGCCGACGAACATCATAAGGTCGGCATATTTGATATCGGCCCCTTCGTTCGGCCCTGCCATGACACGCTCCAGCACGAGCA
>JAYVTX010000177.1:0-5168 GCA_043788425.1 Rhodospirillales bacterium | reverse complement strand
GGCTTCTCATTATTGGACGGCGGCAACCAGTCCAACGCCGCCTTCATGGTCATGCGATTGAAGCCATTCGCCGACCGTAAGGCGACGGCGGACAAGGTGCAGTCCGTTATCGGTAAGATGTTCGGCGGGCTGCAGGGTATCCGCTCCGCCACGATTTTCCCGGTGAACCTGCCGCCCATCATCGGCCTTTCGACCGGCGGTGGCTTTGAATACCAGCTGCAAAACCTGGAAGGGCGCGACCCGGTTGAGATGGGGCCGGTGCTCAACGGACTTCTTGCGGCAGCCAACCAGGACCCAGCGCTGACCCGCGTTTTTAGCTCGTTCACACCGACGACGCCCACGATCTACCTCGACATCGATCGTGATAAGGCGCAGGCGCTTGGCATCGCCACCAATGACGTGTTCAACGCGCTACAGGCGACGCTGGGCGGCATTTACGTGAACGATTTCAACCTGTTTGGCCGCACCTGGCAGGTCAATATCCAGGGTGAGGCGGCGGACCGGACCGATATTCCGGCCATTTGGCGCATTCACGTTCGCAACCGGTCGGGCACAATGGTGCCGTTACGCTCGATCGCCGACGCCCGTATCGTTTTGGGGCCGCAAACGATCAGCCGGTACAACAACTACCGCTCCATTACCGTCCAGGGCGCGCCCAAGCCCGGCGTGTCGTCCGGCAACGGGCTCGATGCGATGCAGGCCATAAGCGCCAAAACGCTGCCGCCGGGTTACGCGTATGAATGGACGGGCACGGCTTATCAGGAGCGGACAGCGTCGGGCCAAACAGGCAAGCTCCTGGGGCTGGCCGTGCTGTTCGCATACCTGTTCCTGGTGGCGTTGTACGAAAGCTGGGTCATTCCGGTGCCTGTTTTGTTGTCGGTCTCGGTGGGAGTCCTGGGCGCATTCGTTGGCCTGCAAATCGCCGGGCTATCGCTCGACCTGTACGCGCAAATCGGCCTGGTCGTGCTGATCGCGCTGGCGGCCAAGAACGGCATTCTGATCGTTGAATTCGCGAAGGAACAGCGGGAGCAAGGCCATTCTATCGCCGAGGCTGCGCGTTTGGGGGCGAAAACCCGGTTCCGGGCGGTGATGATGACGTCGATCGCGTTCGTACTCGGCCTGCTGCCACTCGTGACCGCCAACGGGGCCGCCGCAATCAGCCGCCGCGCCGTGGGTACCCCGGTGTTCGCCGGCATGATAGCCGCAAGTACCATCGGGATTTTCCTTATTCCCATGCTATACGTGGTGTTCCAAACGGGGCGGGAGCGGGTAAAGGGATGGTTTGGCCGGTCCAACGACGCCCGTGCCCACGCGCCAGCCGAATAGCCGCCCCTTGGCGACACCGATCTCGACCATAGGTTCAGTCTAATCGCAGCACACGGAGCTACCCGCATGACCAAGTTCGGCCTCGCCCAGAATGTTCGCCGTGTTGAGGACCCCCGTCTACTGATCGGCGCGGGGCGCTATACGGACGACATTGCGTTGCCGGGTGCCGCGTTTGCGACCGTGCTGCGTAGCCCACACGCTGCGGCCCGCATCATGACGATGGATGCCGACGCCGCCCGCGCCCTACCCGGCGTGCTGGCCATTTACACCGGTGCCGACCTGCAGGCGGACAGCATCGGCGGCATCCCTTGCGGTGTACCGATCAAGAACCGCGATGGCTCGCCCCGTGCCGACGTGCCGCACCACGCGCTGGCCAGCGGCACCGTCCGCCACGTCGGTGACCCGGTTGCGTTCATCGTGGCCGAAACTCTCCAGGCCGCCCGCGACGCGGCTGAGGCAGTGTTTGTCGAATATGATATTTTGCCGAGCGTGACCGATCTGGGCGCTACGCTGGATGCCGGGCAGCCATCCGTATGGGACGAAGCGCCCGGCAACATCGCGTTCGATTGGGAGGTCGGCGATCGCGCCCGCACCGACGAACTGTTTGCCAAGGCCGCCCACGTCACGCGGCTGACGGTTGTCAACAACCGGATCATCGTGGCATCGCTAGAAGCCCGTGCCGCAGCTGCCCAATTCGATGAGGGTCGGTTCACCCTATACACCAACACTCAGGGCGGCTGGTCTATCCGCGGCATGCTGGCAAAGTCCGTCTTCAACGTGTCCGAAGATGCGATCCGGATCGTGACGCCAGACGTCGGCGGCGGTTTTGGTATGAAGCTGTTCCTGTATCCGGAGCACATCCTAGTCTGCTACGCCGCCCGCAAGCTGGGCCGGCCGGTTAAGTGGACCAGCGAACGCAGCGAAGCTTTCTTGTCCGACAGCCACGGCCGGGACAACATCACGCGTGGTGAGCTGGCGCTGGACAAGGACGGCACGTTCCTTGCGATGCGTACCCGCAACGTCGCCAATATGGGTGCGTACTACTCAAATTATGGGCCGTTTATCCCGACAATGGCCGGAACGAAGGTGCTTGCCAGCGTGTATGGCTTCCAGGCCATTTACGCCAACGTTGTCGGCGCATTCACCAACACAGTGCCGGTCGACGCCTATCGCGGCGCAGGCCGGCCGGAGAGCAATTATCTCGTCGAACGTCTGATCGACGCCGCCGCGCATGAGACGGGGGTCGACCGGATCGATCTTCGCCGCCGAAACATGGTTAAGCCGGCCGACATGCCATACCTCAGCGCCATGAACCAGATGTACGATAGCGGCGATTTCGAACGCGTGCTGGACTCGGCCCTGGACACGATGGATTGGGCCGGGTTTGAGGGCCGCCGCGCCGCCGCCGCCGCCCGTGGAAAAAAGCGTGGTATCGGGATGGCCTATTATCTGGAGGCGACCGGCGGTGCTCCCACCGAGCGCGCCGAAATCCGCTTTGCCGAGGACGGTCATGTCGACGTCTATGTTGGTACCCAATCGACCGGCCAAGGGCATGAGACGGCGTATGTGCAACTCACCGCCGATCAGTTGGGGATCGACGGCGACCTGATCCGCATCCGCCAGGGCGATACCGACACCATCCCCGTCGGCGGCGGCACGGGCGGTGCACGCAGCCTGTATTCTGAGGGACAGGCTATCTTGCTCACGTCGGCCAGTGTCATCAGCAAAGGTAAACAGGCAGCGTCCGAAGTGCTGGAAGCAGCCGCCGAGGACATTGAGTTCGCAGCCGGCCGCTTCACAGTCGCCGGCACCGATCGTGGCGTCGATATCCTTACCCTCGCTGCCACGCAGCGGGAGCGGCCCGGCGCTACGCAGCTGGACGCTGCGGAGATTGCAAAGATCGAGACGCATACCTTCCCGAATGGCTGCCACATGGCCGAAGTGGAGGTCGATCCCGACACCGGCACCATCGCCGTCGTCCGCTATTTGGTGGTGGATGACGTGGGCCGCGCCCTGAACCCCATGATCGTCCGTGGACAGGTCCATGGCGGCGTGGCGCAGGGCGTCGGCCAGGCGTTGATGGAGCGCACGTCCTACGACCACGAAAGCGGCCAGCTGCTTTCCGGTAGCTTTATGGACTACGCCCTGCCCCGCGCTGCCGACTTGCCGGATGTCGAGGTCGATTTGATCGAGGTGCCGTGCCTAACCAATCCGCTCGGCGTAAAGGGCGCTGGTGAGGCGGGTGCCGTCGGCTCACCTCCTGCGGTGATGAATGCGCTGGTCGATGCGCTGCGGGACATGGGTGTGGACGCGATCGACATGCCGGCCACGCCAGAGAAGGTTTGGCGCGCCATCCACGCCCGCGCGGCGTAATTGCTTGGACGGGCCGTTCCGTGTGGGCGGCCCAGTCACGCTGTACCAGCGCCGTACCAGTCACGCTGTACCAGTGACGCTTTAAAATGAAAGATTATTCCCGCCGTGTGCCGGTATTAGGTCCGGACAGCGCTTACGCCGTGGCGTAGCACCACCCGGTACGGCCGGCGCGCCCCCTGAGCCGGCCGATGGCATACGGCAAAAACCGCCGCGTCGCCTTGACGCCAACGGCAACACGGCCGCCTGGGATTGCATGCGCGGCCGCTGATCCTTCAGCACGAACTCGCCCCCGCCAAAGTGGTGCCCGGGTTGCGACAGCAGCAGTACGACCCGCAATGGAAGTACCTGCGCACCGTACAGGTCCTGGTGCAGGCAATTATAACCGCCCGGCCCTTATTGCAGCAGCAACGGCGTAGGGCGTGTCTGACCGGCGTCATGGCACCGGGTAAGAAACGCGTCATGCGTCGCCGAGTATTGCATGTAGATCCCAAGTGTCGCGTTCCAGCGGTTGGCGATCGGGGCCATCGCCGCGTATAACGCTTGGTGCAGGGTCGCGACGGGCTCCGGCAGCGGATAGGCAAAGTACTGGTACTCACCCTGGCCAAAGCCGTGCCGCGCCATCACGACCCGGCTGCGGAACCGGGCGCTTTCAACGTATAGCCCCGCCAGGTTCACGCATTGCGCCGCGTCCAGCATGCCTGGCAGTACAGCCCAGCCTTGCCGGTCCAGATCGACGCCGGCCTGAGCCCAATCCTGATTGATGCCGAGCAACGATCCCATACCGGGCAACATGACACGCTAACCGCCGCCGTCACTCCGGTTCTTGTATCCAGACGGAGAATTGCGGCGCAAGCGGCGGAGTGTGACACTGCCCTACCACGCGCAGATTAGGCCCATGCGCGGCCGATCGCCGCATGGAGGAACGAAGATGCTGGCCCATGCCCATGCCTATACCGACGCCACCCAGCAGCTTGCCGCCATCCGCACCCGGGACCCAGCGGCGGATGGCATGTTCTTTTACTCTGTCGCCACAACGGGCATCTATTGTTATCCATCCTGCGCCGCGCGCCCAGCGCTCCGCCAAAACATCGCCTTCCATCCCACACGCGAAGACGCGGCCGGGGCCGGCTTTCGACCGTGCAAGCGGTGCCGCCCCGACCTGGCACCCCGGGCGGAGCGGGAGGCGGCACTCGTTGCCCGCGCCTGCCGCCTAATCGATGCGGCGGAGGACGCGCCGTCACTGACAGACCTTGCCCGCGCCGTGGGCCACAGCCCGCACCATTTCCACCGCCTATTCCGCCGAATCACGGGTGTCACGCCCAAGGCCTACGCCGCCGCCCAGCGCCAGTCGCGCGTCCAATTTGCCCTGGCCGACGGTGCACCGGTGACGGCTGCGATGTACGATTCAGGTTTCAACTCGTCCGGTCGCTTTTATGCTGCTGCCGACGATATGTTGGGCATGCCGGCCT
>JAYVTX010000176.1:0-21404 GCA_043788425.1 Rhodospirillales bacterium | reverse complement strand
CATAATCACGTAGAAGGAAATTCCATGCGCCGTTGCCGCCCACACCCCACCCGCGATCGTCAGATAGTGACTAAGCGGCCCGAGCGGCCCCTTATCCTCACCTGCAAATAGCCCGGTGCCGACCTGAAACAGCAGGATCCCGAGTAAGAACAGCACCATCCAGCCGCCGGCAGCGTTGTGCCCGATCTCAGTATCCGGTGCACGCGGACCCGCAAAGCTGGCCAGATGCCGAAACCCCGCGGCCGGGCTGCGTATGAATTGGCGAAAGCGGGATGTCTCACTGCCCACCAGGCCCCAAACGAACCGGAACAACAGTAGGCTCAGCAGGGTATAACCCGACAAGAAATGAAGCTGCGCCCACTCTAGCTGTACAGACACGTAGCTGAAGGCGATCAGCAGCACGACGGCCCAGTGGAATAGCCGGGTTGGGGCGTCCCACACCCGCATCAGCAGGTTGGGAATGCGCGGTTTTGCCGGGCCGATGGGGCGCGTGGTGCGGATTGGCTGGGCCATTGCGACATCTCCGTTGCCGGCACTATCTAGCGCGGGTGCCAGGCGGTTGGAATTGCTGTTCCGCGCCAGCCGGCAACGTTGCGAATTTGTGATGCTGGCCCTAGGTACAAAAGATGATGAACCTCGGCCAGCCGAAGGCGTGGATCTTGGGATTGATCGTTGTGGCCGCTGGTGCCGTGACGGTCTATCGGCAGGGGGCAGGGCCGATGCTGGTCGCCGGCCCGGCGTCGACGCCACCTATCGCGATTGCGACCGTCGCTCCCGCTGTCGCGACTGCGACCGTCACTCCCGCTGGCGCCGGCCCCGCATCGGTCATAGCTGCAGCCCCGGCTGCGGCGGCTTCACCTACACCCGCCCCGACGGCAATGCCTATAACGACTGTCATCCCCAGCTTCGACGTGGTCCGGGTTGCACCGTCCGGTACGGCCGTTTTAGCTGGTCGCGCGGAACCGGGTGCACAGGTCACGGTCCGCGATGGTCCAGCGATCATTGGTCAAACAATGGCCGACAGCCGCGGTGAATGGGTTGTCGTACCCGGGGTCGCCATCGAACCAGGCGGCCGTGCGCTTACCCTTACTGTCCGAAACGCGGCCGGGAACGAGGTGCAGGCCGCCGACACGTTAATGATTATCGTGCCGCCCCGCCCCGTTGCCGTGGCCCAGGCCGCCCCGCCGACGCCCGCCCAGCCGACGCCAGAACCGGCAATCGCCCTGGCCATTACGGCGCAGGGACCAGCCCGGCTGTTACAGGCAGCACCCGGCGGCGTTCTTGCCATGCAGCAGGTCGATTATGACGAGAATGGCGCGATCCGCTTCGCCGGCACCGCCACGCCCTCGGTCAGGTTACGCCTGTATATCGACAACACACCTGCTGGTGAGGTTATGGCAGATGCGATGGGTAAGTGGGCGCTGATCCCCCTGGTGACGGTGGCGCAGGGTGTCCATACGCTGCGGCTGGATCAGATCGGGGATGTGGGCGTGCAATCCCGCATCGAAATCCCATTCCAGCGTGACGCGGTGCCGGCGCGGCTTGCCTCTGCTGGGGCTACGGCCACGGCTACGACGCCCGCAAACCTGGTTGTGGTGCAGCCGGGCCAGAACCTGTGGCGTCTTGCTCGCACAGCGTATGGTGAGGGTACGCGCTACACGCTGATCTACACCGCTAATCAGGGTCAAATCCGCGATCCGAACCTTATCTACCCTGGACAGGCCTTTGCACTCCCCAACCAGTAGGCGGCTATGACATTTACGCAAACACTTCGCGCCGTGTTCCCGCCGCCACACCCTGCCGGTCGTCCGTTCGTTTACGGGGCGGCAGCGCTGACGCTGCTGGGACTGCTTTTCTCCGTCTGGATCGCGGCAACTGGCTCTGTTCTACTGGCGTTTTGCTTCTATTTCTTCCGCGATCCCGAACGCGTAGTGCCGCCACGCCCGGGTGTGCTGGTAGCACCGGCCGATGGCCACGTCGTGTCGGTCCAGCAAATCGCACCGCCGGAGGACCTGGGACTGGACCCGACGCCCGTTTGGCGGATCGCTACGTTCCTGTCGGTGCTGGATGTTCACGTCAACCGCATGCCCGCTGCCGGGGTCGTCACCCGCATCGCCTATCACCCCGGCGCTTTCGTAAGCGCCAGCCTGGATAAGGCGTCGGTCGTAAACGAGCGGAACGCGCTGGCGGTCCGGCTGACCGACGGCCGAAATATCGCAGTGGTCCAGATCGCCGGCCTAATCGCCCGCCGGATTGTATGCCAGGTGGCCGAGGGTACAGCCGTTCAGACCGGCGCGCGGTTTGGCATTATCCGCTTCGGTAGCCGGACCGACCTGTATCTACCGCCGGGCGTGGTGCCGCTGGTGGCAGTCGGCCAGACGATGGTCGGTGGTGAAACGGTGATGGGCGAGCTGTGACCCCCGTTGTGCGCCTAAAAACGCGGTTCCGGCCCCGGCGGCGGCCGCGTTTTTCCGGGCCGTCATTTAACCGGATGATCCCCAACATCATGACCCTTTTGGGTTTGTGCGCGGGTCTGACATCGATGCGCTATGGGCTGGAGGGCCGGTACGGTGCCGCAGCCGCCGGAATCACCGTTGCTGCCTGTATCGATGGACTAGACGGGCGTCTGGCCCGGCTGCTGCGTGCGACGTCCCGGTTTGGGGCGGAGTTCGACAGCCTGACCGATTTTTGCGCGTTCGGTATCGCGCCGGCCTTCCTGATGTATCTGTGGTCGCTACAGGCCGGGGGCGGTTATGGATTTATGCCCTGCCTACTGTTCGCCGTCTGCATGGCGCTGCGTTTGGCGCGGTTTGGTGCCAGCCTCGATCAACCGCCGGCCATTGCCCACGCCTATGCCTATAGCTTTTTCACGGGCGTGCCGGCGCCGGCCGGCGCGGGGCTGGCGTTGTTCCCGTTATTTCTGGGGCTTGAGGGTCAGGACCTCGGCCTACCGTGGCTTGTAGCGATTGCTCGTAATCCCCTGTTTTGCGCCACTGTGCTGACCGGGGCCGCACTGCTGCTGGTGTCCACGCTGCCGGTTTGGAGTTTCAAGAACTTCAAAGTGCCCAAGAACCTCGTGCTGCCCCTGCTGCTGGGCGTCAGCGCATTCGCGGCGGTGCTGGTGGCCGATCCCTGGGCGGCGCTGGCGTCGGCGGGATTGATCTACCTGGTCATGCTGCCGTTCAGCCGCCGCAGCTTTGTGCGGTTACGTGCGGAAGCGGAGGCCGCTAGCGAAGCAACAGGTAGTTTATCGTGATCTCGATCGTCTCGCGCGGTTTCGGGTTTTCCGCAGGGAACGGGGCTAGCTGGGCCCCACGCCAAGTGCTCAATGCCGCCATATCGAGGAAGGGTGAGCCGGACCGGCTGATGATCTCGGCCTCCTCGACCTTGCCCGACCGGTTGATCACCAATTGAACCTTGACCGTGCCGTCATCGCCATTCTCGATCGCTTGCCGGGGGTAGTACCGGTGCGCAAGCCACCAGGCGGTCAGTCCATTAGCCCAGTCGGCTCCGATTTTCCGGGCCCGCGCATCGTAAAACGCCTCCTGCCGGTTTGGGCCAGCCTTCGGTGCACCGAGCGCTAAGTCGACGGCCCTGGACCCCGGCGGAAGCGCCTGCCGGGGCGGCACCGGACCAAAGCTGAGGTCGATCGGGGGTGAGAAGCCAGGCGCGTACCGGGGACGCTCCACCACGCGCGGCGGCGCTGGTGGGCGGGGTGTTAGCGGCTGGGGCGGTAATGGCGGCAACGGGCGCGGCGCGGTGGGCGGCTTGAACTCGGGCGTTTCTGGCTCTGGCTCCGCGGTCGGCGGGGCTTCCAACCGCACGACCGGTCGCGACCGGGTCGCTGCTTCGGGCACCGGAACCACTGGCGGCGGTTCTGTCGTGGGCGGGGTTGAGTCGGGCGGTACCGGGGTTGGCGGGGCAGGTTCGGCTGGAACTGGCACCGGGTCGGGCGTCGGCGGCTCGACTGGGGCCGGCGGGGGCTGGGGCTGGGCTGGGCTGGGTAATGCGGGCTCGGACGGCGCGGGGCGTTCCGGGACTGCCTCTGCCGCTGGGCGGTCGTTGGCGGTAACGGCGCTGGTCGACGGCTCAGTCGACGTCGCGTCGTCAAACATCAGTTCGACTTGCGAGTCGGCCGTCAGCTGTACAGGCGGGCGCGGGATCGCAAACAGCAGCAGCAGAACCGCAGCCAGGTGCCCCACGACCGACACGGCCGCCGCGACCTGAGGCCGGCGCAACGGGGCAGCGCGCTGGGGCGGGGCCAGGCGCGTGCGGCCCGGCGCGCCGTCCGGTTCGGAAGTGTAGGCCGTCATCGGGCTGCCTTATGGCCCAACCTGGTGTGTTCCGGGAGTCCCATGCCGCCCTGGCCAGCCCGCCTGGCTTGCCCGCCTAGCTTGACAGCCGGGCCGCTTCCCCGTTTCTACGACGCCTGCACAGCAGCACGCAGGGGCGTAGCTCAATTGGCTAGAGCGCCGGTCTCCAAAACCGGAGGTTGTGGGTTCGACCCCCTCCGCCCCTGCCAATCTCTGTCGGGTGGTTTATGGGGTAAGGTGATGGCGTTGGGTGTGGCGGATCCGATCAAGTTCCTACGGGATGTGCGGGCAGAGGTGGCAAGGGTCACTTGGCCGTCGCGTAAGGAGACGTTGGTCACGACCGGCCTGGTTTTCGCGCTATCGGCCCTGGCCGCGCTATTCTTTTTCGTCGCCGACCAAGTTATCGGCATCGGCGTCCGCGCGATGTTTGGCGTGGGCCACTGACCATGTTGGGGATCGAGGGTAAGGCCATGGCCAAGCGTTGGTACGTCGTCCACGTCTATTCGGGGTTCGAGAAGAAGATCGCGCAACAGGTAAAGGAGCAGGCTGCCCAAAAAGGCCTTGCCGACCTGGTGGATGAAGTGCTTGTCCCTGCCGAAGAGGTCGTAGAAATCCGCCGCGGTCAGAAGATCAACGCCGAACGCAAGTTCTTCCCGGGCTATGTGTTGGTGAAAATGGAACTGACCGACCAGACCTGGCATTTGATCAAGGACACGCCGAAGGTCACCGGGTTCCTCGGCACTAAGACCCGCCCGTCGCCGATTACCGACGCTGAGGCCGATCGCATCATCAAGCAGAGCGCCGAGGGTGTGGAGCGCGCCCGTCCCGCGATCCTATTCGAAATCGGCGAGCAGGTCCGGGTGGCTGACGGTCCGTTCACGAGCTTCAACGGCACGGTCGAGGAAGTTGATGAGGAGAAGGGCCGGGTGAAGGTCAGCGTGTCCATCTTCGGCCGGTCGACGCCTGTAGAACTGGAATATAGCCAGGTGGAGAAGCTGTAGCGGCGTTCGAACCCGCTATTGCGACGGTCGGTAACGGAAGCCGATTTGGGTAACTGCAGTCATTCGTAACGCTGCCGTGCGATCCGGTCGTGCAAGCGCGCGACCTGGAACCGGGCGCTTGGTTAGGCTTGCTTCGGCCGGGCTACCTGCGATCGAGCTGCTGGTGGATCAGCTGTCCAGTTGTGTTCGTGCCCCAAGCCGGGGCGGCAACCGGCCGCCGGGTGCGTTGCCAGCGTAGGACCGGACCCTCGATCCCTTGCCAGGACAACCATGCGCAGGCCAGCACGACTGGTAGGCTGATCGCGATATTCACTGCCCAGTGCGCAACACCCCACGACACGATTAACTGCTGAACCGGAAACGCCCACAAATAGACGCCATAGGAGTAATCGGAACCGTTGCCGCCGATCGGGCTCCAGGGCCGCGCCAGGGCTGCTGCCACGACGACGTATGCACCGGCCGTGGCACAGGCCAGCCGAAATCCGCCGGTCATGGCCATTCCCACCAGCACTACGGCGCATAGCAATAGCGCCCAGACCCGGATAGGCGGCCGCCATAATGCCATCGCCATACCGCCCACAAAGCAGGTACCGAACTCCACCAGCGGGCCGCCCCACCAAAGCCGCGTGGCGATCAGCGCCGCCGCCAGCAGCGCCAACACCACCCAGCGCCGTAGTAGCCCCAGCAGCCCCAAGCCGGCCACCATGGCGTAGCACGCAGCCTCATAGTGCAGCGTCCATAGTGAGCCGTTTACCGCAACTAGGGGATTGGTCGTAAACACTCCTGGCAGTGGCCCGGCGAACCCCAGCAGCGATAGATTCCAGCCGATGAAGCGCGCCGTTTCCGGGCTGGTCGCGTAGTCTGCCGCCGGCAGGATCGTCAGTAATGGCCCGGCTACCAGCGCACATAGCAGCACCGACGCCGCGAGCCCCGGCAGCAGCCGGCCCGCCCGCGCCGCGGCAAAAGCGCCCAGCACCGGCCGTCTCTGCCAGCTGAGTGTGATCAGGTAACCACTCAGGATGAAAAACACGGTGACGGCCAGGTGCCCCACGGTCATCTGCCCATGGGTCAGGCGCATACCGATTTCGGTTGCCTCCTGCCCGGTTGTAAGGGCGACGCTGTGGGATGCAAGCACGGCGAGTGCAGCGAGGTGGCGGAGCACGGCAAAGTTGTTTTTGTGCATACCGTCATTAACAAAACACAACCGGGCTAGCGCAAGCCCCCGCGTTAGAACGGCAACAGGATGTCCAATAATTGCTGGCCATAGCGGGGCCGCTGCACATCCGTGATCTGGCCGCGCCCGCCATAGGATATCCGCGCCTCCGCCAACCGGTCATGGCGGACGGTGTTGTCGCTGGCGATATCCTGGGGCCGGATCACGCCGCTAACCTGCAGCTCGCGCAGTTCCGAGTTGACCCGCACCTCCTGCCGGGCAGCGACGGCCAGGTTTCCGTTGGGCAGTAGCTGGGTGATGATACCGGCCAGGCGCAGCGTGACCGTCTCATTGCGTTTGATGCTGGCAGCACCTGCGCCGGTGTTGCTGCTATTGGTCGCAATCAGCTTACCCGGATCGACCGAGCGGGGCAGGTTGCGGGGCAGGTTGGTTTCCAGGCCGAGGAAATTGGGCACGCCCATGTTTTCAGTGCCTGCCCGGGTCTGGTCCGACTGGTTGGACAGGTCGGCATTGTCGGTGATGTTGACCAATACGGTGACGATATCGCCCACCTGTGCCGCACGCTGGTCCTTGAAGAACGCACGGCTGCCAGCGCGCCATAGGCTGTTTGCCTCGGCCGGGGCATATTGGCCGCGGGGCATGGGCATGGTCAGTGGGCGGTACCCAACCTCCGCCGTCGGGTCGCTGGACGGCGTCATCTCCGGCGGGCGTCCCACCTCCGACAGCCGGCCGAGTGTGCCGCAGCCTCCCAGCAGCACGCAGACTGTAAAAATACGGATCATCGGGCAGCAACCTGTTTGTTTGTCAGCACCGGTGCCGTGCCCGGCAGCACGCGGGCGCGGCCGGGTCCCGTCACCTCGGCCCGCACCATCATGCGTGTCATCGGGTTCAACACCGGCAGCACGTCGCCGATCCCAGCCGGTTCCATCGCCAGGCCCTGCGCCGTCAGTTGCAGGCCGGGGCTATCGAGAACCATTTGCACCGTCATCCCTTTCTCAATCACGATAGGCCGGCCCAGATCGGCCAACTGGATCGCCTGACCCGGTGTCAGTGTATGTCTCGCAGCTAGGCCCGTGGCCTGGGCCGGCGCGCGTACAACGTCACCCCGGGCCTGACCCTGGCGCAGCGTCGCCCAGACCAGGTCGGACGGCTGGACCACGTCGCCTGGCAGCAGCCGCCGCCGCAGAACGGGCAACTCCGTCGTTTCGATCACCCGGCCCGACACACGCAGTGCCGTGGGCGGCACCCCGTCGGCACCGATGGACAGCAGGGCGGTAAAACGGCCGGTGCCGGTGTCGGCCTCCATGTGCTGGACCATGACGATCGCGGGGCCAATCGGCACCGGGGCGGTGGTGATCGATGGCAGCTCCAGCTCGGTTCCGGTCAGCCCGGCGGCCGTTAGCGCCGTCCGCAGCGCCGGTAGGATGTCGTCCCGGCCCAGGGTACGGCCGGGCCGGTCAAGGGTGGCGCGATCGTTGGACGATGACGGTCGCCAATCGACGCCAAATTGCCGGGCAATGGCGGCCAACTGCGCCTGTTCCACCACCAGCCGCCCGCCGGGTGCGGGTGCCGGGCCAAGCGTACGGTCGACGACGACCCCATCCCACAGATCCGATAGCCGGACGGTCGGACCGTCCACCGACGCAACGGGGCGCAGCGTGGCGGCGTGCGCCAGGCCGGGTAGCAGGATAGCCAGCAGCAGCGCCCTCATCGCAAGTTCGTCAGTGTAGATTGCATCTGGTCGGACGTCGTGATGACCCGGCTGTTCATCTCATAGGCGCGCTGGGCTGTGATCAAATTCGTGATTTCGGTCACGACGTTCACGTTCGACGTTTCGACAAAGCCCTGCATGACAGTGCCAAATCCCGGTTGGCCGGGATTGCCCGTGACGGCGTTGCCGGATGCCGCGCTGGCCATCAGCAGGTTGTCGCCCTGCGCCTCCAACCCCGCCTCGTTGGCAAAGCCTGCGATCTGCAACTGCCCAACGGTCTGCGGCGTGGTGGTACCGTCGATCTTTACCTGCACCTGGCCACCGGCATTGATGCTGACATCGCGCGCGTTGGTGGGAATGGTGATGCCGGGTGCGACAGGATAGCCGTCGGCGGTCACGATCTCACCGGAGGGGGACAGGCTGAACGTGCCGTCGCGGGTATACGCCGTCTCACCACTTGGCAGGGTAATCTGGAAAAAGCCGTGGCCGCTGATGGCCATGTCTAGGCTGTTGCTGGTCTGCTGCAGATTGCCCTGCTCATGGATGCGGTAGATCGCAGCCGTTTTGACCCCGAGGCCGACCTGCGCGCCGGACGGCACGACGGTCCCATTATCGCTGCTGTTAGACCCGACCCGGCGTAAATTCTGATAGATCAGGTCCTGAAATTCCGCTCGCCGGCGCTTGAACCCCGTCGTGGTCATGTTAGCGATGTTGTTGCTGATAACCTCCACGTTGGTCTGCTGGGCCTGCATGCCCGTACCGGCGATGTCGAGTGAGCGCATGGTCTATCCCTGCTTCGTTTGGGTCAGCTTGTTGATGGCGTTCTGCTGGCGATCGGCCTCGCCCTGGACGAATTGCGACGTGAACTGAAAGTCACGCAGTTCGGCCATCATGCGGGTCAGTTCCAGGACGGGCTGGACGTTGCTGTCCTCGACCGCGCCCTGGACGATTTTGGGTGCTGGGACGGGTGCCGTGGGGCCGTCGGCGCGCAGCAGGCGGGCGCCCTCGGCCGTCATGCGGCGCGGATCGGCGGGCTGCACCAGGCCGATGCGACCGAGCGGACCGTTTTCGCTATTTACCGACCCGTCGGCGGCGATTGTGATGCGCGTATCGGTCGCCGCCACCCGTATCGGCTTACCGGCGCTGTCCAGCAGCGCATTGCCGTCCTGATCGCCCACGCGCCCGTCAGCCATCGGCGTGAACCGCCCGGCGCGGGTCAGCCGGGGTCCGCGCGGCGTATCGACTGTGAAGTAGCCGTCGCCCGATACCGCCAGGTCGAACGGGTTCGCCGTTTGGCTGAGTGGCCCGGCGGCCAGCTCGCGATACGTGGCGCGATCCTGTGTATAGGCGACGGTGCGTCCGCCGGGCGGGGTTTCGACCTGGTTCTGCCGGCCGAGCCAATCGCTAAACAGCATCCGCTCCGCCTTGAACCCCGGCGTGCTGGCATTGGCGAGGTTGGTGGCGGTCACTTCCAGCGCGCGCTGCTGTGCCATCATGCGGGATAGGGCGACGTAGGTGGGCACTTCCATGGCGCGCGCTCCGGTGGGCTGGCCGGGGTAGCGCAAGCGGTGTGCCAGGGCGGGTGGCCCATGCGGCTTGGGGTTGTGTGGCGTTGGACCCGGCAGGATGTGCCGGGCGGGCCGATGCTGCCGGGTGCGGTGCGGTCCCAACAGTTTGTTAACCGGCCGCCGTCATGGTGCGAACGTCAACGTGACGGAGCATGCGCATGAGCGCCAAAACAGCCGCGCCCGCTGCGGCAGACGCCAAAACGGCCGGTCCACCGCAAAAAAAAGGTAAAAAGAAGTTGCTGCTGGCGGTCCCTGTCCTGTTGGCTGCAGGGGGTGCCGGCGGCTGGTTCAGCGGTGTCATCCCCAAAATGCTGGGCCATGAGGCGGAGGGTGCGCACGCGGCCCCTGCCACACTGACGTTCTTCGACCTGCCGGACATCGTCGCCAACCTGAACACCGGTGCCAAGCGCGCGGCGTTCATCAAGCTTAAAGCCAAGCTCGAATTGGCACGGGCCGAGGATCAGCCCGGCGTGCAGGCGGCACTGCCCCGCATACTCGACCTATTCCAAAGTTACCTGCGCGAAATGCGGCCGGAGGAGCTTCGCGGCACCGCAAGCACGTACCGCCTGCGGGAGGAGCTTCTGGCCCGCACCAACCTGGCCGTGGCCCCGGCGCGCGTGAATAGCGTGCTGTTCATCGAAATGATCGTCCAATGAGCGACACGGTAGCCGATGACGGGCCCGGCCTGGACCAGTCGACGATCGACCGTGTGCTGGGCCACGGCCTGCGCCTGCCTGGCGACAGCGCGGGCATGCAGCGCATCATCGATAGCGGCCTGGTGTCCTACGAACGCCTGCCGATGCTGGAGGTGGTGTTCGACCGGCTGGTTCGGATCATGAGCACGTCACTTCGCCACTTCACGAGCGACAACGTCGAGGTCGGCATCGACACGATCATCTCGTTGCGGTTCGGCGATTACCTGAATGCCATCCCGCTGCCGGCGATGCTGGCGGTGTTCAAGGTGGAGGAGTGGGACAATTACGGCCTGATGGTGATCGATAGTGCGCTGATCTACTCGATCGTGGACGTGCTGCTGGGTGGCCGCCGGGGCACGGCAGCGATGCGGATTGAAGGGCGGGCCTACACCACGATCGAGCGGAGCCTTGTGGAACGGTTCATCGCGGTCGTGCTGGCCGACCTGACTGCCAGTTTTGAGCCACTATGTCCCGTAACGTTTCGATTCGAACGGCTGGAGGTGAACCCCCGCTTTGCCACCATCAGCCGGCTTTCGAACGCCGCGACGCTGTCGCGGCTGCGGATCGATATGGATGACCGGGGCGGGCGGCTCGACCTGATCCTGCCCTACGCCACGCTAGAGCCCGTGCGGGAGCTGCTGCTGCAGCAATTCATGGGCGAGAAATTCGGGCGCGACAGCATCTGGGAAACCCATTTGGCGGAGCAGCTTCTGGAGACCGAAATCGAGCTGCAAGCGGTGCTGGACGAGCAGGTCATGCCGCTATCGGATATCGTGAACCTGCGTGTTGGCAGCCGTATCATGCTGCAGGCCGGGCCGGGCGCGCCGGTCCAGCTGCGCTGTGGCACGGTCCCGCTATTCTCTGGCAAGGCCGGGCGGCGCAAGCAGCGGGTCGCGGTCCGCATCAGTGACATGATCCATGAGGGTGCGGCATGAGTGGGCTGGATTGGGGACTGGAATTGGTGCTGATCGGCCTGCTGGCCATCGTGCTGCTGCACGCCATCCGGCTGGAGCGTGCCGTGACGGCGCTACGCCGCGACCGCGGGGAATTGGGCGCCGCCGTAGCCGGGTTCGACCTGTCCGCGCGGGAGGCACAGGCCGGGCTGGGTAAGCTGCGGCATTTGACAACGGAGGCTGCGGATGAGTTTGCCGGACGCGTGGCGGTGGCCAAGGCGATGCGGGACGACCTGGCCTATTTGACCGAACGCGGCAGCCAGGTTGCGGACCAGCTGGAGACTCTGGTGCGGGCTGGCCGGGGCGCCGCCGCACTGCGGGCTGATGGGGGTGCGGCCAAGGCCAAACCCGATCCAAAGCCGGGCCGCAGCACGGCGGAACGCGACCTGGCGGAAATCATGCAGGCCGCGCGTGGCGACCGGGGCCGGGCGTGACACTTATGCGCCCGCTACCCTGGACCATCGCGGTCATTGCGGTGCTACTGCCAGTGAAGCTCGCGTTGTTGGCCGAAGCCGGAATGCCCGGCATGGGCCTACGCCGGTCGGTAATGCCGCAGGCCCAGGCCGCCGAGCACGCAAAGCCGGCGGAGGGTAAGGGTGCGACGCCCGCTCATGCTGCGCCCGCTCGTCCTACACCCGACCATCCGACACCGGTGCAGCCCGTACCAGCCGGACCGTCGGGACCGGTGTCCCAAGCCGCTCCCGTTCCAGTCGAGCCGGCGATCCCTGACGCCGAGCGGACGATTCTGCTGGAACTGCGCGAACGCCGGGCGGTGCTGGATGCGAAGGAGCAGGCGTTGGGCGAACGTCAGGCCCTGCTGATCGCGACCGAACGCCGGATGCAGCAGCGGCTGGACCAGCTGACTGCCCTGCAGACCCGGCTGGAGCAGTTGGACAGCACCCGGCGCGATCACGACGCGGCCAATTGGCGCGGCATCGTCAAAACCTACGAGTCAATGCGCCCGCGCGACGCCGCCGTGATCCTGAACGAGATGGAGGAGGGGGTGTTGCTGCAAGTCCTGGACCGGATGAAGGAGAATAAGGCCGCGCCGATTCTTGCAGCCATGACACCGGAACGGGCCCGAACCGCGACGGCGCAATTGGCGCAATTGCGAAGCCGGCAGGTCGCTGCGCCGACCGATGTAACGCCTGCCGCGCCAGGGCCCCGCGGATGATGGCGCGTCCGGCGTTGCTGGCCGTTTTAGCCGCGGCCGCACCGGTGCAGGGGTGGGCGGCGGATCACGCCACCATGGCGGAGCTGCAGGGCGGGTTTTCGTCCCAGACCCGCCTGGTCGCGAGCGGCCCGACCGTGCCTGCCTGGCCCGGCATTGGGCGAAACGGTCCGGCACGGCCGGGTACGGGGGTTGCCGCAATCGCCGCCGCTGTTCTAGCCGGGCCGGCCACGATGCTTCCCGCCACGTTGCTTCCGGCAGCTGGGCCAGATCCGGTGCCAGGTCCGGTGCCAGGTCGCGCTGCCCCGCGACCGGTGCCGGCCAGCCCGGTCGTGGCGGTGCCCGCCCCAGCCTTTGCCCCGGTCTCTGCACCAGCCTCTGCCCCAGCCTCTGCCCCAGCCTCTGCCCAAGCCTCTGCACCGGTCGAGCCGCGGATCGTCCTCTCCCCACCGCGGGAGGGGCCGGCAGCGCGGGTCGCCCAGGCTAAACCGGTGGCCGGCAGGCCGAAACCCGCCCGCAGTCAGCACGTGCCACGTCCGCCCGCACCACCCCTGGCGATTATCGCAGCCCCCCGCGCCGCGGCGGAACCGGCGCTGAAGCCGGTTGAAACGCCTGCCCCCGTGGGCGCTTCCCTGCTGGAACAGCCGCTCGCGATCCCCGCGATCCCACCGGTGCCGATACCGGAGCCGGCACCGGCCCTGCGCGACGTGATCGGCGCCGTATTGCAGGAGCCGCTTCCGGCGCCCGTACTGCCGGTGCGGGAGGAACCGGCGATCCGGATCGAAGCCGGGCCGGAGCTGGGCGTTGCTGCGTACACCCATGACGATCAGGTCATCTTCGTATTCGACCAGCGCGTTCCGATCGACCCGGCGCAACTGCGTCCCGATCCAGACGGTGCGGCGGCCGGGCAGGTCCAACTGGGGGCCGATTCGACGGTGCTGACGGTACCCTGGCCAGCCGGCACCGCCCTATCTGTCTTGCGGCGGGAGCGGGCGTGGCTGATCGCCGCCACCCCGGACCCGGTGCCAGCTCGGCCCATGGTGGCCATGCCGGCCGACCGCCGGATGGAGCTGCGGACGGAGCAGCCGGGCCGGGTGGTTACGATCGTGGACCCGCTGGACGGCCGGACGCTGCTGGTCGGCACTGCCCGCGGCACGGATATGGGCCGGCCGTTCGTAGCCACCGCGTTCCGTGCGCCCGAGTACACGGTTTTGCCAAGCGTGCTGGGCGTGGTGATCGAGCCGCTGTCGGACGCTATAAACCTACGCCCGACCCCGCGCGGCTTTGCCATTTCTGCTACCGATGACCTGACCCCCGCCGCGGCCCAGGTACCACCTGCACCCACGGCGTCCCGGCGTTTTACATTGCCCGCGCTGCCCGCCGCTGCCCTGGCCCGGCGGCTACAGGCGGAGCTGACGGCCGCCGCGGCCGCCCCGCCCCGCGCCCGCGCGGCCCCCCGCCTGGCTGCGGCACAAAGTTATATCAGCCTGGGCTTCGGGCTGGAGGCGCAGGCCGTACTTGCCCTGACGGCAATCGAGGACCCGGCCGCGGCAACCGACCCGGATCGTACCGCGCTGGCCGCCATCGCCGCCCTGCTGGCCGGCCGCCCGGCGGAGGCGCAGGGCCTCGATCTGCCGGCACTCGATGGCTCGGACGAGATTGCGCTGTGGCGCGCCATACGGACCGCGTGGCGTGACGGGGCCGCGCCGTATGATGCAGCGCTGCTGCCTGTGGCGCTGGGCTATCCGGCGGCGCTACAGGCGCGGCTGCTACCGACCCTTGCCGACGCCGCCGCGGCCGCCGGAGATGATGCGGCGCTGGCACTGATCGACGCTGCCATGCCGGGTCTGCCGGGGGTACGGCTGGCACAGGCGGTTCGGCTGGCGCAGTCCGGTCCGGCAGACCCGGCGCTCGCGATCCTGGACACACTCCGCGACAGCCCAGACCGCTACACCGCAACCCGTGCCGCAGTCGCTGCGATCGAACTGCGGTTGCAACAGCAACAAATTACCCCGGCCGAGGCTATTGACCAGCTGGACCGGCAAAGCCTGGCCTGGCGGGGTGGCACGCAGGAACTGGCGTTGCGTGAGCGGATGGCGGCATTGCGGGTGCAGGCTGGGCTGTGGCGGCCGGCGCTGGAGGGGCTGCGCGACCTTGGCCGGTTGACCGATACCGGCGACCCGGGCGCGCGGGCGGCGATGCAGGACCGCGTCGGCACGATCTTCCGCGCGATGCTTGCGCCCGACGCCGCGCCGATCCCGCCCCTCGACTTCGTGGCCCTAATAAGTGAGTTCGCTGACGGAGTACCGGTCGGGCAGGAGTTGGCGTCGGCGCTGGCCGATAGGCTGATAGCGCTCGATCTACCATTGCGGGCGCGAAGCGTGCTGACGCCGTTGTTGCAAAGCACGCCGCCCGGTCCGGTGCGGGCGGGAATTGGCGCGCGCGTGGCGCAACTTTCCCTCGACGTAGGTGCCACGAAGGAGGCTGAGGCAGCGCTAGCCACCAGCGACGCGCCCGGTCTGCCAGCCGCCCTGCTGGAACAGCGCGTGTTGCTGGACGCCCGGGCCCGGGCCGCCCGGTACGACCGGGCCGGGGCGGTGGCGCAACTGACCGGGTTGGGAACGGCCGCTGCCGACGATCTGCGCGCGACATTGCTAACCCAGGCCGGCGATTGGCCCGCGGCACTGGCGGCCCTGAATGCGTTGGCGATCAAGCGGGTCCCGATCGATGGGCCCCTGCCGGATACGGCGCAGGACATCATCCTGCGACAGGCGACCGCAGCCGTGAATGGTAATGACACGACCGCACTGACGGCATTGCGGGGGCAGCTACCGCGCATGGACGATCGGCGGGGCGGAATGCTGCGGCTACTGACCGCGCCGCCTGTGACCGGATCGATCGATATCGCCCGGGCAGGGCAGGAACTGGCGCTGGGCCGCGAAATACCGGGCCGTGCCGTTCGATAAGTTTCTGTACCAATAAGCTTGTTTGCGCGCGACAAACGCCAGCACACGTAAGTTTCGCTTGCGCGTACCCCCCCCTGGCCGTATGTCCGGTCGCTCTTGGCCCAAGGGGGCGATCCCGCCCAACAGGCTGTCTACTGGTTTGGGGGTACGTGATGAACGCACTTGCTCAACTGGGGATGGTCTCGGAACTTCCGAGCGAAAACCAGACGACAACTGCCAACTACGCTTCTGTTAACGTCGACGCCTTTGTCGACCAGGAGCGGCGTGACTACTTTGTCGAGAGGGACGGTCAGCGGTTTGCTGGCACGCACCTCCTCGTGGATTTGTGGGGGGCTGAAAATCTTGCAGACCCGGCCCTGATCGACACCGCCCTGCGCCTTGCAGCGGTGACGGCGGGGGCGACGATCCTGCATAGCCATTTCCACCACTTCACGCCAAATGGGGGCGTGTCAGGCGTGGTGGTACTGGCCGAAAGCCATATCTCGATCCACACCTGGCCCGAGCGGGACTTTGCCGCCATCGACATCTTCATGTGCGGGGCCTGCGATCCGCACGACGCCATCCCGGTATTACAATCCGCGTTCCATCCGGAGCGGATTGACCTGGACGAACAACGGCGCGGACGGGTTTTTTAGCCCATTTGCGCTGCGTACAACAAGCGCCGTCCGGTTCGCCGGGCGGCGTTTTTCGTTCGGAGCAGATGATGACCGACTGGGCTGACGAAGATCTTTACCCCGGCTGGGGCCAGCGTTTTGCGGTCACGCGCCGTCTAGTCGCCGAAACGACGCCGTTCCAATCGATCGAGGTGATCGACACGGCATCGCACGGCCCGGTGCTGCTGCTGGACGGCGTGGTGCAGGTCACGGTTCGCGATGAATTCGTGTACCAGGAAATGATCGCGCACGTTCCGCTGCTCCTGCACGGCGATGCGCGCCGCGTGCTGATCATCGGCGCGGGGGATGGCGGCGTGCTGCGGCGCGTGTTGCAGCACCGGACGGTTCAGCAGGCCGTGATGGTGGAGATCGATGCGGCTGTTATCCGTCTGTCCCGTGAACATCTGCCATCCGTGGGCGGCGACGCCTGGAACGATCCCCGCGCGTCGGTGCTGATCGCGGACGGCATTGCCTATGTGAGTGCGGCAGCCGCTGGGTCATTCGACGTTATTATCGTCGACAGCACGGACCCGGAGGGCGTCGGAGAGGTGCTATTTTCCGAAACATTTTACGTCGACTGCGCCCGCGTGCTCGGCCCGGCCGGCGTGCTGGCTAATCAGGCTGGCGTGCCGTTTATGCAATCCGGGGAACTAGCCGCCTCGACCGCGCGGCGCGCACGGGCATTTGCTACCGTGTCGGCCTATGTCGTGGCGGTGCCGACTTATGTGGGCGGGTTCATGGCAATCGGCATGGCCAGCAATGCGCCGCTCGATCCGCTGCCGGACGTGGCTGAAATCGCGCGCCGGGCGGAGCGTGCGGGGCTGCACGGCTGCCAATATTGGTCGCCCGCGGTTCAGGTGGCGGCATTTGCGCTACCCCCATACATCGCAGCCGCGCTTCAACCGGGTGCAAACCCCTGAACCAGCGCGCCGGATACAAGCCGCCAGCCATCGACGACGACGAAGAAGATCAACTTGAACGGTAACGATACCGCGTTGGGCGGCAGCATCATCATACCCAGGCTCATGAGCACACTGCCGACCACCAGGTCGATGACCAGGAACGGCAGGTACAGTAAAAATCCCATCTCAAATGCCCGGCGTAGCTCGCCGATCATGAAGGCGGGCACGAGCGCGCGCCAGGGCGTCTGCTCGGGTGCTGGCGCGGGTGGTAGCTGGGCAAGGTCGAGAAAGAGCTGGATATCGGGTGGCCGGGCATTGGCGGCCATGAAGGCGTGGAACGGGGCCGCCGTGCGGGTCAGACCCTCCATTTCTGGAATTATGCCCTGCGTCAGTGGGGCCAGGCCCTGCAACCACGCCAGCTCGAACGTCGGCTGCATGACGTAGAAGGTGAGGAACAGCGCCAGCCCGATCAGCACGGAGTTGGGCGGCGTACCCTGTGCCCCGATGGCGCTGCGCAGCAGGGATAGGACGATAACGATACGGGTGAACGCGGTGCCGATCACCAGCAGGCTGGGGGCCAGCGACAGCACCGTCAGCAGTGCCGTGAGCTGCACCAGCCGCCCGGTGGCACCCGAACCGCCGGCTGCGCCCAAGTCGATCGATACGGACTGCGCCCACGCCGCGCCGGGCGTCAGCAACGCGAGTACGACCAGCGCGCGGATCATGGTGCGCGCTCCAACCAGCCGAGCATTGTGTCCTGTGCGCTGCCGCTGATGACCAGCATCTCCCGCCCATCGCACGCGATGATGCGAAGTGTGCTGCGGCCGAGGCTGAGCTGGTCCACAACGCGCAACCGTCGCGCGGTTGGTGTAAACCCGGTGGCGCGTAGCACACGCGCGATACCTAGAATGGCTAGGATTATCGCGGCGAGCGCGCCCAGGGCCAGTGCAACGGTCGGCGGGTTGGGCATGGGCGTGGCCTTTTTGCCAGGGTTTATGTGCCGACGTTATCGGGGCGGCAGGGCGGCGATCAGCGCATCGAGGGCGCGAGAGAGTTCGATCAAAGCGGGGCGGAGCATCCGACCCTCATCGGGCATCAGGTCGAGTGTTTTGGCGCACAGCACGCCGATCGCGTTGTCCAGCCCGCGCAGGTCGACCTTGCGCCGGCTTTTGAGGAGGGCTGTGGCAATCGCGATGGTTTTCTGCAGGTCCTCGATGTAGATCGTCACGTCCCGCGCGGGGTCGAACGTTGGCGGTTGCGCCGGTCCATTCGGCTTTGGTCCATCGCCCATCCGAAAACTATGCCCGGCAAGACTTAAGGAGTGCTTACAGCGACCAGACGATTTGCTTTACCCGTCCTTAAGAACTGGGGTGCACTCTTAGGCAGTAGAAAGAGTCGGGTGGCGATGGACCAGGTGGGTAGTGGGGCCGACATTTTTGCCCTCGCGGAGCGGCGGATGGCGTGGCTGGATCAACGGCAAACGACGCTGGCGCATAACGTCGCCAACGCGAATACGCCGGGTTTTCGGGCGCGGGACAGTGCACCGTTTGGCGACGCCCTGGCCCGGGTGGGTGGCCGGCTGGCATTAACACAGGCGTCACCCCTGCATCTGGCCGGGTCCGGTCCGTCCGCTGGGTCGGTCCAGGCGACGCCGCATCAGCGGACGGTCACGGGCAATACTGTATTGTTGGAGGACGAGCTGTCCAAGGTCGCCGACACCGCAAGCAAACAAGATCTTACAGCTAGCCTATATCGCAAATACGCTGGATTATTTCGGACAGCATTGGGACGGTGAGCAATGGACATTGATAAAGCATTGGCCGTTTCGGCCCGCGGGATGGAGGTGCAGACGGCCCGGCTGCGCACGATTGCGGAGAACTTGGCGAACCAGGACACGACCGGCTCCACGCCGGGCGCCGCGCCATATCGACGTAAGGTGATCACTTTCGAGAACCGGATGGACGCGGCGCTTGGAACGGAGGCTGTACGGGTCAAATCCATCACGCCCGACCACAGCCAGCTGCCCGAAAAGTTCGATCCGTCCCACCCGGCCGCCGATGCCCGCGGCTATGTTCGCACGCCCAACGTGAACAGCTTTGTCGAGGTCATGGACATGCGCGAGGCCCAGCGCGGCTACAGCGCCAATCTAAACGTGCTGGAAGTCACGCGCAGCATGCTGACCCGCACGATCGAGCTGCTGAAGTGATCGCCGGTTCCGTCTCGCCGGCCGGTGCTGCGGGGGCCTATGCCCGGGTGCAGCAAAGTGGGGTTGGCGGTACCGATGGCGTGCCCGACTTCAGCGCCGTGCTGGGCCGCGCGATCCAGGGCACGGTCGATGCCGGGCATGCGGCCGACGGGGCAACGGCACAGGCGCTTTCCGGTCCAGCCAATCTAACCCAGGTCGTGACAGCCGTTAGCCGGGCGGAGCTGGCGTTGCAGACCGCGACGGCCATCCGTGACCGCATGGTGTCGGCCTACCAGGACGTCATGCGCATGCCGATCTAGGCGCGCGGCCATGGATGTCGCGGCCGTCCTGCGGGAGACCGTGTGGCTGGTGATAAAGCTAGGCGGCCCGCTATTGATCGTGGTCCTCGTGGTTGGGCTGGCCGTTTCGTTGTTGCAGGCGATCACCCAGGTCAATGAAGCGTCACTCGTGTTCCTGCCCAAGGTATTGGCCCTGTGTGCCACGCTGGTGCTGATGGGGCCGTTCATTGCCACGACCCTCACAGACTTTGTGGCCGTACTCATGGACCGCGTCATCGTGGCCGGCGCACAGTGACAGCGGGTGATTTTCTGGCGGCAGCGCCGGCACTGAGCTTTGCTTTCATGCTCGTGCTAGCTCGCGCCGGCGCGGCGATCATGCTGCTGCCCGGCCTGGGTGAGGCGGAGCCGCCAGCCATGGTTCGCGTGGGACTGGCCGGCGCAATCGCGCTGCTGCTGTTGCCCATCGTCAGCGCGAAGGTAACCGCCGCCCCTGGAACCCCGCTGCAGGCCGCCGGAATGATCGCGGCGGAACTGGCAGCGGGCGGCCTGCTGGGCTGGCTGGCGCGACTGCCGTCGCTCGCGCTGGGGGCGGCAGGCGTGATTACGAGTTACATGCTGGGCCTGAGCAGCGTCGTGCAGACCGACCCGGCGCTCGGTGGGCAATCGGCGGCGTTGGGCCGGCTGTTCGGGTTGGCCGCACCCGTCCTCATTCTGGGCAGCGGATTATATGCGTGGCCGCTACAGGCCCTGGCCGGCAGTTACGCCATCCTGCCGCCGGGCACGCTGATCCCGGCTGGCCCGGCGGCCGAAAGCGTGGTCCAGGCCGTGCTATCCGCGTTCGGATTAGCTGTTCAACTCGCCGCCCCCTTCATCTTGGCGAGCGTTGTGTTCCAGGCCGCGCTGGGCGTTCTGGGTCGGCTGGTGCCAAAACTGCAACTGGCGTCGGGCGCCGTGCCGGGCCAAATCCTGGGTGGGCTGGCGCTGCTGGGGCTGTGCGGCGCCGCGTTGCTCGGCGTGTGGCAGGACGGGGTGCGCCAGGCCTGGATCCAACTGCCGGGGCTGTAGCCATGGCGGAACAGGGCGACGGCGACCGCACGCTACCCCCGACAGAGGCCCGGTTGCGTCGCGCGCGCGACGGTGGACAGGTTCCGGTCAGTCAGGAGCTGGTGACGGCGCTGGGCCTAGGCGGCCTTACGCTGGTCATGGCGCTGATCGTGCCCGGCGTAACGTTCGGGCTTACCTCCACCCTGGCACCGATGCTGACGCAACTCGACCGGCCGATCCAGGCGGCCATGGCCGCTTCTGCGCGGGCGATATTGGTCACGATCGGCATGCCATTGCTGTTGATTGCCGGGGTGGGGGCGGGCGCTGTGCTGTTACAAACGCAATTTCTACTCAGCACGCGCGGCATTACGCCAGACCTCAGCAAGCTGGACCCGAAACGCGGGTTGTCACGCATTTTTGGCCTCGATGGCCTGGCAGAGGCGGTCAAGTCGCTTGTAAAGGCCGGCGTGCTGGTCTGGGCCGTGTGGCACGCCATGACCGGACTGGCCCCGGCGGCGCTGGGCGCCGCAGGCTGGTCGGCCCCGCATCTGGCCATGCGTGCCGGGCAGGAGCTGGTGCGGTTGCTGGTGACGCTCAGTCTTTGCCAGGGCGCGATCGCGTTGGCGGACCTGCTTTGGGTGCGCTGGTGGTTTCAGGACCGGCTACGCATGTCGCTGCAGGAGGTGAAAGACGAGTATAGGGAAGCGGAGGGCGATCCAAAGCTCAAGGCCCGCGTGCGGCAAATCCGCACCACCCGCGCCCGCCGGCG
>JAYVTX010000175.1:0-5402 GCA_043788425.1 Rhodospirillales bacterium | reverse complement strand
CGCGCCGCATCGGCCCCACCGTCCAGCAATGCGGCATCCAGCAAACGGGCGGAAGCGCCGGCGTGACACGGGGTAGAATCCTGGTGCTCGCTGGTCTTTTTATACCGGGCCTGCTGGTTCCGGATCTTGTGCATGGTCCGGCGCATGCGCAGGCGACGGCCAACCCGGGTGCCTTAGATGCGCTAAACAAACCAAAGCCAGCGCCCCGCCCTGCCCCGCATCCGGCGCAGCGTCCAACGACCGGTCCTTCGTCCGCCCCGGCGCAGGCCGCATCGCCCACGCCGGTCACTGCCAAGCCACCCACGTCTGGCAAGCCGGCCGGGCGTCAGCAATTGCCAACGGTACCGCTCGCGCCGCCGCCGATCGCCTCGTTGGCGCCACCCACGCCGGTCCCGGTTCGGCCGGTTCCGCCCTCCATAATTCCCCTTGCAGCCGACGCACCCGGTGAAACCAGCCCGTTGCCGGCCGGGTTGCGTGTAACGTTCGGGCCGGACCGCTCCGACCTCAGTACCGCAACGGTGCAGGCGCTGCGCCAATATGCGGCGACGCTGGGCGCCAGTGACAATACGACCGTCACCCTCATGGCCTATGCCAGCGGCGTACCGGAGGACCCGTCGACCCCGCGGCGACTGTCGTTGGCGCGCGCCCTGGCCGCCCGGGCGGTGTTGATCGATGCAGGCGTGGCCTCCAGCCGTATCTACCCACGCGCCCTGGGCCCCGCGACCGATACACCGCCCGACCGCGTCGACCTGATCCGCTTTCCACCGCCCAGGCCCGGTTCCGAAGCGGCTAAATGACCCGGCCGCGCATCTACCTCATCCGCATGCTGGTCTTCCTGGCCATCGTCCTGTTGATGACGTTGTTTCTGTCGGGCGCGCTGGTCACGGCGTTTGAAAGCAACCCGTTCCTCAATGCCTTCATCTTTCTTGTGCTGGCGATCGGCATTGGCTGGAACATCCTTCAGGTCGTGCGTCTGGAGCCGGAAGTCACGTGGCTGGAAACATTCCAGAACCACCGCACCCGGATGGCCGGACTGCCCTCACCCCGGCTGCTGGCGCCCATGGCCAGCATGCTCGCGGCACGCACGGCAAAAAGCGGTGACCGCATCACGCTGTCGGCGCCCACCATGCGTAGCCTGTTGGACAGCCTGTCCAGCCGCCTGGACGAAAGCCGCGAGTTGTCGCGGTACATGACTGGGCTGCTCATATTCCTCGGTCTACTCGGCACGTTTTGGGGCCTGCTGCTTACGGTGGCCTCGGTGTCGGACGTCATCGGCGGCATGACGATTGGCTCGGGCGATCTGAATGCGTTGTTTGAGCAGCTTAAATCCGGGCTCGCCAAACCACTGAAGGGTATGGGTACGGCTTTTAGCTCCAGCATGTTCGGCTTGGCCGGCGCATTGGTGCTGGGCTTCCTCGATCTAACCGCAGGCCAGGCGCAGAACCGGTTTTTCAACGAGTTGGAAGAGTGGCTCGCCAGCCTGACCCGGCTATCGTCCGGCGCGCTGGGTGAGGGTGGCGACGCGTCCGTACCGGTTTATGTGCAGGCGCTGCTGGAACAAACGGCCGAAAATATGGAGAATTTGCAGACGATCCTGGTGCGCGGTGAGGCCGGGCAGCAGCAGGCCAACGCGGCGATCCTGGCCCTGACAGATCGGATCGGTACCTTGTCGGAGACCATGCGTGCCAGCCAGCAACTCATGCTGCGTATGGCCGAAAGCCAAGCCCAGCTTGCCCCGGCGATCACCCGGCTTGGCGACCGGACCAATGAGCGGGGAGCCGATGATGGCGCCCGTACCCAATTGCGCGCGATCGAGGCGGTGCTGACCCGTATCTTGACGGAAGGCGAGCAGGGCCGCGTACAATCGACGTCTGAGCTGCGTAACGACATCCGCGTCCTGACCCGCACGATCGCGGCGCTGGCGGAAGGCCAGCCATCCTAGGTGCCGCGGGGTCGCCGCAGTCGCGCAAGTGACGAGCTGAATCCCTGGCCCGGCTACGTCGACGCGCTATCGACGCTGCTGATGGTTATCATCTTCGTGCTGCTGGTCTTTGTACTGGCGCAGGCCTTCCTGTCTGTCGCGCTGACCAGCCGCGACCGGGCACTCGATCGATTGAACCGGCAGGTCGCTGAACTGTCGGACATGCTGTCGCTGGAACGCGGCCGGGGTATGGAGCTGCAGGCATCGGTCGCCGGGTTGGGGCGGGATGTCGTGGCGGCCACGGGCGCACGCGACGCGCTATCGGCCGACCAGGCGCGGCTGCGGGACGACGCGACGCGGCTGCTGACAGAGCGGAACGGGCTGCTGGCCGAACGCGACCAATTCGCCGCGCGCCTGGCGGATGCGGAGCTGCAAGCCGGCAGCGCCGCCGCGCGCCTGGCCAACGCGCAGGCCCGGCTGGCCGAAACCGCCGGCACCAACGCCACCGCCAGTCAGGAAGCAGCCGATATCGCCGGCCAACTGGCGCAGGCCCGCCGCAATCTGGCTGCCATGCGGGCGGAGCAGGAGGCGATCAACCGCACCATCACCGCCGACCGGGAGACGATGCAAATCAAGCTGGCCGACATTGCCCGGCTGACGGACCAGGTGCGCGAGCTATCGGCCCTACGCGCGCAACTGGAACGCCAGGCGCAGGACGCGGCCGTACGCGCCACGACAGAGGAACAACGGCGGCAGGCCGTAGCGGCGCAATTGGCGCAGGAACAGAAGCTGGGCGAGACCAGCCGGGCGCAAGTCGCGCTGCTTAGCCAACAGATCGAGCAGTTACGGGCGCAAGTGGCTGCCGTCAGCAACGCTCTGGCCCTGGCGGAAGCAGGTGGCCGTGACAAGGACGTGCAGATCGCCGGGTTATCGAGCAAGCTCAATCTGGCGCTGGCGGCGCGCGTCGAAGAACTGCAACGCTACCGCAGCGAGTTCTTTGGCCGCCTGCGTGACGTGCTGGCCAACCGACCCGGCGTGCAAGTCGTCGGTGACCGGTTCGTATTCCAAAGTGAGGTGTTGTTCCCCGCCGGCAGCGCCGATTTGACGGGCGCGGGGCAGGACCAAATTCGTGCCCTGGCTGGCACACTGAAAGATGTGGCGCGGGACATCCCGCCCGACCTGGCGTGGCTCATGCGCGTGGATGGCCATGCCGACCGCACCCCGATACGCGGTAGCGTGGCAAGCAACTGGGAGCTATCAGCGCAGCGCGCGATCAACGTGGTTAAGCTGTTGGTCGATGAGGGCGTGCCCGCCAACCGCCTGGCTGCCACGGGATTTGGTGAGTTTCAGCCACTGGACGGAAGTGAGACGCCCGCAGCCTACGCCCGCAACCGCCGTATTGAACTTAGGCTGACCGATCGATGATCCAGGGTGCGACGACGCCATTGCCGATAGACCTGACCGGTCAACGCGTGCTGATCACAGCAGGCGCAGGCGGCATCGGCCGGGTTATGGCGAATAGTTTTGCCGCATGTGGCGCGCGGGTTTTTGTCTGCGACGTAGACGCAGCAGCGCTGGCCGATTGCGGGCACCCTGGCATGATCGCCGATGCGGGCAGTGCGGTGGCACTCGACGCATTCATGGCGGCCGGTCTGGATGCGCTTGGTGGCCTGGATGTGCTGGTCAACAACGCGGGCATCGCCGGTCCCACCGCGCCGATCGAGGATGTGACGCCCGAGGCGCTGGATGCAACGTTGCAGGTCGACCTTGCCAGCCTGTTCCATTGCGCCCGGCGTGCGGTCGCGCCGTTGCGGGCATCCGGCGGCGGCAGCATCGTCAATCTCAGTTCTGCGGCGGGAAAGTTCGGCTTTCCGTTGCGCAGCCCCTACGCGGCAGCGAAATGGGGCGTGATCGGATTTACGCGCACGCTGGCGATGGAATTGGGGCCGGACGGCATTCGGGTCAACGCGATCCTGCCGGGCATGGTGGAGGGGGCCCGTATCCGCCGGGTGCTACGGGCAAAGGCGGCGGCCCGGGGCGTTGGGGACAATGAACAGACCGAAAGCGCGCTGCGGGGCGTAAGCCTGCGCTGCTTTGTGACCGAACAGGATATTGCCAATATGGCGCTGTATCTGTGCAGCCCGTTTGGCCGGACGATCAGTGGCCAGGCGCTAAGCATCGATGGCGGGCTGGAGGGGTTGGGCTAGACCGACCAAACATTACAGGCATGCCAGACGCTAATCGATTACCGTGACACCCGGGCGATACGGAGCAACCGGGTTGAGCGACGAACTTGTCGTACGGCAAAGTGCTGGAAAGTTGCTGACCGGGTTTCTCGGCTCGCTCGCCTTCGTGCTGGCGGGGCTGGTGATGCTGCATAACACCGGCCTAAAGGTGCAGGTCGGCGGTATGGCCACGGTGCTATTCTTCGGCATCGCAGCCGCAGTCTTTGCCTGGCGCGTCATGCGCACCGAGTACGTCGTGCTGACGCTGAGTGAGCACGGCGTGAGGGACAACCGTATCTTCGACGCCCCGGTGCCGTGGTCGCAAATCCAGGCGGCCCGTTCGTTCCGGATGTACGGGTCACGCTTTATCGAGCTGCGCCTGCGTAATCCCGAACGCTACCCAACCCGCGGCTTGTCGCAATGGGCGACGCTTACGGGCTGGTCGCCGCACATTCTGTACCTCGGCCTTCTGGACTGCCCGGCGGACGAGGTGGCGCTGGCGTTTGAAGGGTTCTACCAGGATTACATCCAACGATCAGGCCTGGCGGACGCCGTACGGCCGGCCCGGTTGGGACCGGGGATTGCCGTGCAGGGTAACCCATCGCTTTGACGCATAGGTCAGCACGCGATGATAGCGCTGCGAAAGCCGGGCGGGTCCGCCACGTTGCGGATATCCTCCATCCCGCCGCCGGTCCCGCGGATGGCGATCGTGTCAAAGGCGAGGATACGGCCAGTTCTTGACCGCTCGACACCGACCGTCTCGACCTTGTCGACGTTCATCTCGTGCGGCGTTGGATCAGCCTGCGTTTGTAGATCACCCGCCGGTCCGTAACTGCGATTTCGACGATCAGCTTTTCGAACCAGGCCTTGAGCATCAGCATTGCGCCGGTGAACGCAAGCGCAGCCGCCAGCCAGACCAGTGCCGGAAACGTCCCGGCCATTGCGGCGATAAGCACGGGCAGGGCTATGCTTAGCAACACCAACCCTTGGACATAGATTATCCAATGAAGCCCGCCGCGATGCTTGATGACCTTACCCGGCGGCAGCACCGCATCGACATAGCTCATAAACGCCCCCCGGGCATGTTATCGGCAACACTAAGCCGCCACCTTCGCCAGCCGGTTCAAATTCCCCAGCACGTCGCGCCCCATCGTCATTCGCTCCGTCACGTTCATGTCGCGCACGATCGACAGCTTATGATCGGGCCGTAGCCGGATCGCTCCCTTGCGCGTCCCCAGCCATGCCACCAGCCCGGC
>JAYVTX010000174.1:0-3208 GCA_043788425.1 Rhodospirillales bacterium | reverse complement strand
ATGACCTTGGCATAGCACCCGCCCTCAAAATTGAAGACGCCGTCAGGGCCCCAGCCATGCTCGTCATCGCCGATCAACGGGCGGTCCGGGTCGGAGCTGAGCGTGGTCTTACCCGTGCCAGACAAGCCGAAGAACAACGCGACATCGCCGTGCGAGCCATCGGTCGTGCGGCCCACGTTGGCGCTGCAATGCATGGGCATCACGCCCTCGGCTGGCAGCTTCCAATTCATTACGCCGAAGATCGACTTCTTGATCTCCCCACCATACTCGGTGCCGGCGATGACGATCATGCGCTGCACGAAACTTACGGCAATGGCCGTGCTGCTGCGGACGCCGTCGATGGCCGGGTCGGCTTGAAAATTGGGGGCGTGGAGAATGACGTAGTCGGGTTCGAACGTCTCCAGCTCGGTTTCCGAGGGGCGGATGAACATGTTGCGGGCGAACAGGGTGTGCCACGCCTCGGTGCTGACCAGGCGGACGCGAACGCGATGGGCGGGGTCGGCGCCGGCGTAAAGGTCCTGGGTGAACAACTCGCGGCCCTGCAGATACGCCTGAACCCGGCCCTTTAAGGTTTCGAAGTGGGCGACGTCGAGCTTTTGATTACCGTGACGCCACCAGACATCGTTGGAAATTTCTGGATGATCGACGGTGAACTTGTCGGCGACGGAGCGTCCCGTGTGGATGCCGGTTTTCACGATCAACGCGCCCTCGGCCGATAGCCGGCCCTCGTTGCGGCGGAGGGCGTGGGTGACGAGCATCGGGGCAGTAAGGTTGGCGTGGATCACGCCGCCTGGTGCGACGCCCGACCCAGCCAAGGCGCGGGCATAGAAGCCGGCATGAGCGGTAAGCGCGTGGGGCACGGTGGCTGCCATGCCTTGAGGGGTCGTGTTCATCGCGATCGTCCTTCGTTTCCGCCCTGTCGTGCCGCGTTCACCGACGGCTTGAATTGGGACATTAGCGAGCAAAACCCGCGCGTCCAGAGGTGATCGCCCGGTAAGTGACCGGCTTAGGGTTGCGTGCGCTGCAGCATTCCGACAAGCGCGGACCGGATCGCGGCCGGGCCGTCGGCGGGTGCCGGCCACGCGACACGGATCACGGTTTGGCCGTCGGATAGGTCGCATCCGTCGACGTCGCAGGCGGTCATACGCCATGGTTGGCCGGGATGGTCGCCAAGCCTAGCCCCCGCTAACCGTTGCATCGCATCCGCATGGTCGGCATTGCAGTGAGCGATAATGCCGGGCTCGGCCGCGGCGACGGCGGCGACGGCGACGGGATCGGGCGTCACGTCGGCGAGGGTCAGGCGCGTGGCGCTGCCGAAGCCGCCAATGTAGTGGCCGCCGACCGGGCGGACGCGCCACAGCCGGAAATCGCTCAGGTCGGCGTAGAAAGCCGCGTAGGGATGGCGCGCGATCCAACGGTGTTTGAAAGCCGGGTCGGGTTCGGGTGCCGCCGAGCCAATCAGCGTGAGACGGGCGTGAGCGGCGGGGTTCGGGTCCGGGCCAGCCGGTGCCTGCAGCAATAGCGAGCACCGTGGCTCCGCCGCGAGGTGGGCAGTGTGGTCGCTGAGGCCCGATAGCAGGATCAGTAGCGACCCATCCGGTGCGGGCGCCGGGGTAACGAGCGTAGCCACGGGCTGGCCGCCGGTGACGGTCGCGAGTGCGCCTGCGATGGCGCTGCGACAAAGCAGGCGGGCGGCGTCCCTTGGTAGCATTTCCATGTATTATGTCCCCGGATTTGCCATAATGCGATGCAATACAGGGTTTGCCCATACTCTGGGCGGGGCAAAAGCATATGAAACAGACGATCGCGTTGGTCGACGATGACCGCAACATCCTGACCTCGGTCGCGATGACGCTAGAGGCGGAGGGCTTTGTCGTTCGCACCTACACAGATGGGGAGAGCGCGCTGGCGGGTATTATCGCGCGGCCCGTCGATCTGGCGGTCTTGGATGTGAAGATGCCGCGGATGGACGGGATGGAGTTGCTGCAGCGGTTGCGGGCGCGGACCCAGTTGCCGGTTATTTTCCTTACGTCCAAGGACGAGGAAGTGGACGAGCTGATGGGCTTACGCTTGGGGGCGGACGACTACATCACAAAGCCGTTCAGCCAACGCCTGCTGATCGAACGCATCCGGGCGCTATTGCGGCGGCAGGATGCGGCGCAGGCCACAGGTGCCGGTACGTCAGCCAGCAGCATGATTATCCGGGGCGATCTGGTGATGGACGATACGAAACACCAAAGTACCTGGCGGGGTGAGGATATCCAGCTGACAGTCACCGAGTTTCTGCTGGTCAAAGCCCTGGCAGCGCGGCCGGGGCTGGTGAAGTCGCGCGACCAGCTGATCGATGCGGCGTATGGCGACAGTATTTACGTCGATGACCGGACGATCGACAGCCACATCAAGCGGGTCCGTAAGAAGTTTCGCGCCGTCGATGATACATTCGACCACATCGAGACCCTGTACGGCATCGGTTACCGGTACAAGGCGACCTAACGATGCTGGATGGCGTCTCACTCGCTCTCAGCCCAGCGGTCACGGCGCCCGTCACGGCAGCGGGAAAGCGGCAGCGCTGGTGGCCACGCGTGGTTTCACCGCTGCTGCGTCGGATCTTGGTGGTAAACGCACTGCCCTTAGCCCTACTGGTCGCGGCGCTGCTCTACCTGGATCAATACCAGGGCGGCCTGCTGGAGGCCGAGGTGCAGGCGCTGCGTGAGCAGGCGCGGATCTATGCCGGAGCCCTGGGCGAAAGCGCGGTGCGGGCACAAGACCCGGACAATCCGATGCTGGCCCCCGACCTGGCCCGGCCGCTGCTGCGCCGGCTGACCGAACCAACGCCCAACGCCCAGGCCCGGCTGTATGCGCCCGATGGGCAATTAGTCGCCGATAGCCGCGTACGGGAGGGTGCGAGCGGCGTTGTGACCACCGCACCCCTGCCGCCAGCCGCCAACCGGGGCTGGCTGCTGGGTACGGTCGGATCGGTGTACGATCGGTTGCTCGCGGTCTTGCCACACGCTGGACGCGGCCCGAAGGTGGAAATGAGCGCGAACGCAGCCGACGCGGAGTGGCAGCCGGACGTGAAGGAGGAATTGCGCCGGACGAGCAGCAATTCCGGACGGGAGATGCCGCCCTATATTCGCCGGACGCCCGACGACCGGCTGCTGGTCACGGTTGCCGAACCCGTGGTCCGCAATCGTCAAACGGTAGGGAT
>JAYVTX010000173.1:0-3524 GCA_043788425.1 Rhodospirillales bacterium | reverse complement strand
GGGCCGGGCACGGTGCCGCGGACGATGGCAAACTGGTTTTCCGCCTCAAGATCCGCGACCGCGGCGGCGCGATCGGCTTCCAGCACTAAATGAAGCCGGGTCAGTGCCTCACCATCCAGAACGACGCGGATTAAATCCTTGGTAGCGGTCAAACCCCGTGGTCTTTGGTCATACCCAAGCGAAGCATCAGCCCGAGGGTCGCGCCCTTTACCGGGCGAAGCAGGGCCATGGACAGCACGACGCATAGCGGCAACCAGACTGCCGCATGAACCCATAGGGCCGGGCGAATCCAGGCCTCCATCCCATAAATCATTGGCACCATGAGATGGCCGACGATCAGGATCGTGAAATAGGGCGGCGCGTCATCGGCACGAAGCTCACCAAGGGGCGCGCCGCACGCTGCGCATTCGGGCATGACGGCCAGATACCCGGCGAAGGCACGGCCGACGCCACAGGCCGGGCAGAGCCCCCGGGCACCCCGCCACATTGCCACCGAAGCCGGCGGCGTAGGCCACAACCCAACGGAGCCGGGTGCCGGGAACGTCCGGTCGGGCTGCCAGCGGTCGGGCGGAAGGTTGTCGGGCATGGAACATCCGTGGGTTAGATAGACTAAATGAGGCTGGTTGCGTTTGGGATCAACCCAAAGCTGCCGTTCGCTTGCGACCAGACCCACCCGCGCCTATGACCGAAATCCCCCGTGAAGGAAAACCCATGCAGCTGCACAGCGTCCGCGTCCACCCATCGAAGGACAAGCTGGCGGAAGCCGATCAGCTTGCCATGAAGATCGCGGCCGTCGCAGCCGACCCGGTGGCCGTCGACGCAGATGTGGCGGACATGCTGGTAAACCGCATCATCGACAACGCTGCCGTCGCCATTGCCAGCGTGAACCGCCACCCCTGCACGAGCGCCCGCGACATGGCGTTGGCCCACCCCCGCGCGGGCGGTGCCACCGTGTTCGGCATGGCGTCCAGCGTGCGGGTCAGCCCCGAATGGGCCGCCTGGGCCAACGGCACCGCGGTTCGTGAGCTGGACATGCACGACACGTTCCTGGCCGCCGATTACAGCCACCCCGGCGATAACATTCCGCCGATCCTGGCCGTTGCCCAGACCAAGGGCCTTAGCGGTGCGGCACTTCTGCGGGGGCTTGCAACCGGGTACGAAGTCCAGATCGACCTAGTGCGCGCCATCTGCCTGCACGCCCACAAGATCGACCACATCGCCCATCTATGCCCGGCCCAGGCCGCTGGCATCGGCACGCTACTCGGCCTGCCGGTTGCCACCATTTTCCAGGCCGTGCAGCAGGCCGCACACGTCAGCTTCACCACCCGCCAAAGCCGCAAGGGCGCTATCAGCAGCTGGAAAGCCTTTGCCCCCGCCCATGCTGGCAAGCTCGCGATCGAGGCCGTAGACCGCACCATGCGGGGCGAGGGCGCGCCTAGCCCAATCTATGAGGGAGAGGACAGCGTCATCGCCTGGATGCTCGATGGACCCGATGCAGACTACCATGTGCCCCTGCCCGGCCCCGGTGAGTCTAAACGCGCGATCATGGACAGCTACACGAAGGAGCACTCGGCCGAATACCAAAGCCAGGCCCTGATCGACTTGGCGTTCAGCCTGGGCAAGCAGGTTGCCGATTGGGACCACGTGAAGGACGTCCTGATCGAAACCAGCCATCACACCCATTATGTCATCGGCACCGGCGCCAACGACCCGCAGAAGATGGATCCGGCTGCCAGCCGGGAAACGCTGGACCATTCCATCATGTACATCGTTGCCGTGGCGCTGCAGGACGGTGCCTGGCACCACGTGCACAGCTATGCGCCGGAACGTGCCCAGCGGGCCGACACCGTGCGGCTGTGGCACAAGGTCCGCACGATTGAAACGCCGGAGTGGACGGCCCGCTATCACGCCGAGGACCCAAACCAGCTCGCATTTGGCGGGCGGATTATCATTACGATGAATGACGGCCGGGTGGTCGATGGCACGATGGCGATCGCCAACGCCCATCCGCTCGGCGCAACACCCTGGACCCGCCCCAACTACGTGAAGAAATTCCGCACCATGACGGAGGGCCTGATTGACGGCGCCGAGGCCGACCGGTTCCTCGCTGTCTGCGACGCATTACCGGGGCTGCCGGCCGGGTCGCTGGACAAGCTGAACGTCGCCATGCCAGCCGGCACGGTGAAGCAGGGCCTGCCGGGCATTTTTTAGGAGGTCGCAATGACTGACATCACGCCGAAGCCGAAGAAGTCCGTGGCGCTGTCGGGTGTCACCGCGGGCAACACGGCGCTATGCAGCGTGGGCCAAACCGGCAACGACCTGCATTACCGCGGCTACGACATCCTGGATATCGCAACGTCAAGCGAGTTTGAGGAAATCGCCCACCTTCTGATCCACGGCCATCTGCCAAACGTGGCGGAGTTGCGCGCCTACAAAACCCGGCTCAAGTCGCTTCGTGGCATTCCCGCCCCGGTTCGCACGGTGCTGGAGGCTTTGCCGGCGGCCACGCACCCCATGGACGTGATGCGAACGGCCACGAGCGCCCTGGGATGTGCCCTACCGGAACGTGACGATCACAATCAGCCCGGCGCACGCGCGATCACGGATCAGCTGGTGGCAAGCCTCGGCTCCATGCTGCTGTATTGGTGGCACTGGTCTCGCCACGGCCGTCGGGTGGACGTAGAAACCGATGACGACAGCGTCGGCGCGCACTTTCTGCATCTGCTGCACGGCCGCCCCTGCATCCCGGAATGGGAGCGGGCGATGCACACATCCCTAATCCTGTATGCAGAACACGAGTTCAACGCGAGCACGTTTGCCGCCCGGGTCGTCGCTGGTACCGGGTCAGACATCCACTCGGCCATCACGGCCGGGATCGGGGCGCTGCGTGGCCCGAAGCATGGCGGCGCAAACGAAGCCGCGCTGGAGGTGCAGGAACGCTACGGCAGCCCCGAGGCGGCAGAGGCCGACATCCGCGCCCGCGTTGCCGCAAAGGAGGTCGTGATCGGTTTCGGCCATCCCGTTTATACCATCAGCGATCCCCGGAATGTGGTTATCCGAGACGTCGCGCGCAGCCTGTCCGAGGCGGCCGGTGATATGACGCAATACCTGATCGCCGAACGGATCGAGGCGGTGATGGCCGACACCAAGCGCATGTTCGCCAACCTCGATTGGTACAGCGCCGTGTCGTACCGGGCGATGGGTGTCCCGACAGCTTTGTTCACGCCGATCTTTGTTATTTCCCGCACGACCGGATGGGGTGCCCACGTGATCGAGCAGCGGATCGATAACAAAATCATTCGCCCTGCCGCCCAGTATACGGGTCCGGCGGATCGGGGGTTCGTGCCGCTTACCCAGCGATAACGCGATGCCGGCCCGGGTTCGTCCGGCCCAGCAAGCTGTCGACCGGCAAGGGCATCTCGTCGGCGCAGGCGCAGGGTGTCCGGCAATCCTGGCCATCCGCTGGCGATCCTATGCGAGACGGAGCACGGGAACCTTTTCTACGTATTCGATCCCGAGAACGG
>JAYVTX010000172.1:0-2703 GCA_043788425.1 Rhodospirillales bacterium | reverse complement strand
TCCCCGGCGACGCGGGTGTGGCGGGTGCCGCGGTGGGGCTGGGCTTGGACCGCTCGTTATGGGCGCATGGCGGTCTATCGCAGGCACTACCGCCCGGCGTGTGGCGGCTGGAACCGGGCGACTTTGACCAGGGTCAGGCATCGCTGGGCTGGATGTTGGGAGCATACCGATTTAGCGCGTTCACGGCGGCCAAGCGCGCGCCGGCGCAGCTGCAAACCGACGACGCTTTGGCGATCGCCACGGCGCGGGCCACCGCGTTCGCGCGCGACCTGGTCAATGCACCTGCTAACGTGCTCGGCCCGGCGGAGCTGGCAGCAGCGACAATGGCGCTGGGCGCACGCTTCGGCGCGACCGGGCGAGTGATCGATGGGGCGGATTGCGCGGGCGCCTATCCCGCACTGCATGCCGTGGGCGCCGGGTCACCGCGGGGTCCGTGTGTGGCCCTATTGGAGTGGTCAGGCGCCGGGTCGGATGCGCCGCTGGTGTCGTTGTGTGGCAAGGGCGTGTGCTTCGACAGTGGCGGCTACGACCTGAAACCATCGGCTGCCATGTTGCGGATGAAAAAGGACATGGGCGGTGCCGCGCTGATGCTGGGCGTGGCAGCCCTGATCATGGACCGGCACCTGCCGGTACGGTTGCAGGTCCGGATCGGCTGTGTGGAAAACATGGTGTCCGGCACCGCCATGCGCCCCCTGGATGTGTTGCGGACCCGCGCCGGCCTGTCGGTTGAGGTCGGTAACACCGATGCCGAGGGCCGGCTGGTACTGTGCGACCTGCTGGCGGAGGCGGCAGAGGCGAAGCCGGATTTGCTGCTGGATGCCGCCACATTGACGGGGGCCGCTCGGGTCGCGCTGGGGCCCGATCTACCCGCGTTGTTCGCACCCCATACGCAAGCGGGCGACCGCGTGGCGGATGCGCTGCTAGCGTCAGGCCAGGCAACGAACGATCCGCTATGGCGATTGCCGCTGTGGTCCGGCTACGACCCGTGGCTGGCCAGCCCGGTTGCGGATTTTAACACGGTAAGCAGCAAGCCGATGGCGGGTGCGATTGTCGCTGCACTGTTTCTGCAACGCTTTGTGCCGCCCGGAACCTGCTGGGCCCACATCGACACCTATGCGTGGAACGACACCTTTCGCGCTGGCCGGCCCGAGGGCGGGGAGGCACTCGCGCTACGCGCTGTTTTCGACACCGTATCGACATTAACATTCGTCCATGATTGATAAACGATGCTAACGGCAACGACTTATAGCGGTTTTACGGTCGTTCTTACAAAGTGTTGCGGTGCTGCACTGTTAGAAAGTCGTTCTGTAACCATGTTGACAACTATTGGGTCACCCCAATCCGCTTGTTGCCGCTTCCTCAAACTTCAAACCAAGTCGCTTGAAAGGATTGCCTGGTGTCCAACCCATCTTCTACCGATCAAAATGTTGGTATTCTACGGGATACAATTGTCGCCCTCGTTCGTCGGGACGGTCCCGACCTGTCATCTCGTCAGCTTGGCGTTTTCCTGACCTGTTACCTCAACGATGGCCCGCAGACGGTGCGCGGCCTGGCAGCGGAGCTTAACGTGTCCAAGCCAGCGATTACCCGTGCGCTCGACCGGCTTGGCGAACTCGACCTAGCCCGGCGTAAGGTTGATCCGGCCGACCGCCGCAGTGTTATCGTTCAGCGTACGCTGAAGGGGCAAAGCTTTCTGCGTGACCTGCGTGGCATCATGACAGAGGCAGGTGCCGTCGTGCGCAAGCCCGTGAGTGAGGCGGCGTCGAAGGCGGCAAACGGCTAAGGCACGCGTAGATCGGTTACCGTACATAGGTTGAGGCGGCGCTTCTCCGTCGCCTCACCATTGGCGAATACCGACCGCAGATCGTAGATACACTGGCCACGTGGCAAGCGGATCACGGTCTGCCGCCCTGGGGGTAGGCGTTCGTCGCCTAAGCGATCGTCCCCCCAATTCTCCTCACCAGACGGGCTGACATACACCTCGTTTAGCGTGGCGCGACTCCGGTTGGTAAGGCGGAAGCTGGGGTCGTCTGTGGCGGGATTGCGCTGAGCGGCCGCATTCCGGCCGGCGGTGGCAGGAAAGAAGACGTGGTCCGTCGCGCACGTGTTGATGCCCCGGCGCTCATCGGTCTGGCCTGAGGCAAATACGGCCTTGACATCATAAACGCAGTTGCCGTCGGCGGGCAGGCGGATGGGCCGGTTCTGGTTCGGGGGCACGGTCGTATCGGCCAGGCGGTCGGTACCCCATGTCGTCATGCCGGCCGGCGATGCATACAGCTCCATGATCTCGGACCGGGTGCGGTTGATCACGTTGAAGGACGGGTTGTCTGCCGCGTATGATGGGACTGCGGCGGCAAGCAGGCAAAGCAAGTAGGCGGTACGCTTCATCGGCGGGTCCCCGGCAACACCGTCTGACTATGGCACGCCGCTACCAAGTTTCCAGCCGTGCTCCCGCGCGACGCCAGGTCCAGGCCGTCCATGCGGCGGGGGGCGTCAGGGCCAGCGGGATCGCCGCCGCCCAGGGCAGGCTTGCACAGGCCGCGCCCCACGCTGCCATGGCCCATACTGCTGCCGTAACCCAGGGTGCGGGCACGCCGGTGCGGTGCAGAAGTTGATAACAGTGGCTGCGATGCGCCTGCGTGACCCGCACACCAGCTGCAAACCGGCGGACCAGCGTGACGGCCACATCGACTAGCAGGGCCA
>JAYVTX010000171.1:0-4330 GCA_043788425.1 Rhodospirillales bacterium | reverse complement strand
CAGGCGCTGCGTATCCGGGTGAACAATGAACTGGGTGAAATCGAGCAGGCGCTGACTCAGGCCGCCGCCCTGCTTCGCGGCGATGGCCGGCTGGTGGTCGTCAGCTTCCAATCGCTGGAGGATCGGATCGTCAAACGGTTCATGGCCGATGCCGCCGGGCGCGGGCCGGGCCTGTCCCGCCATGACCCGAGCCGCCTGGGTCCAGCGCCCAAAAGCCACGCCCCGTTCCGCCTGCAAAGCTCGCGCGCCATCCGTCCCAGTGACGCCGAAATCCAGGCCAATCCCCGCGCCCGCAGCGCGAAACTACGCGCGCTGCTTCGCCCCGCCTCCACTGGTCAGGACGACGCCCGATGATCCGACCCCTCACGTTGATCTGCATGCTGCTCGCTGGCGGATCCGGCTTGTATTTGTACCAGACGAAGCACCGGGCGTTGCTGCTGGACCGGGAGATCGAACACACCGTCAAGCTGACTGCGGGTGTCCGTGAACGGATCACCGCGTTGCGGGCCGAATGGGCGCTACTGAACGAGCCGGAGCGGCTGGCAGAGCTGAATGCACAGCATCTGGGCCTACGCACGCTGGCGCCCACGCAGTTTGTCGCCCTGGCCGACCTGCCATCGCGCCTACCTGCACCGCTGCCGCCGGGCGCCGTAATGCTGCCCGAACCGTCGGAAGAGGTGGCCGCAACCCGGCCGGAGCCGGTGGCCGAGCCTGTCCGCACTGCTGGCCGTCCCGCCGTGGCACCCCAAGCTTCACCACCGGTCGTCGTTGCGACCCCAGCACCGTCCACGTTGCAGGCGGTACGCCCGCTACACACGGCCCGGCGCGACGACACGGCTGCGCGCGGCGTCAACCCGGCCGGCACGGCCAGCCCTGCGCCGATTGTGACCGCGACCGCTGTACCGGCCCCGGCACCCGCCGCCGGTACGCCTGCACCAGCCGTCGGCGCGCCTGTACCGATCACGCTAACGCCACCAGCCCGCGCATCCGCCAGCCCGGCGCGCGTTCCGCTGCAGCCCGCCGTGCAGGTCGCGACCGTGCAGCCCGTTGCGGCCCGTGCGCCGATTGTTTTGGCGCCTGTGCGCGCTCCCATGGGATACGGTTCAGGCTCGATGCTGGCCCCCGCTTTGGCCCCCGGGACTGTCGGTGAAAGTGTACAACGGGCGTCGGCGCTCGGCACCGCCCATGCTTCTGCCCTCGCGCCACCCACCCCCTATACCGGGCGCTAGCCGTGGCGGAGTCCCGCAAGCCCGCCCGTGCGCAGCCGGAACCGCCCAACCTGCAAACGGTGCGGGTCACGGGTCCCGACCTGGTCCGTCGCGCGGTGCTGGACCGGACGCGCGGGCGGCTGGTGGTGGCAGCCGGCGGCTTCAGCGTCTTGTTTCTTACCCTTGCGCTAAAGCTCGCCGGCGCGACGGTACTGTTCCCGATCCAGACCCGGCATCTGGAGCGCATCACCCGCACCGAGCCGCGAGACCTGGTTCCGCGCGATCAAGCCACCCGCGATCAGGCCGCCCACGATCCTGGCGCCCACGATCCGGGTGCGCCGGCGCCGGCCATGCCCACGGACCTATCGGTCGGCCCCCACACCCGCGCCATGATCGTCGACCGCAATGGTGAGATCTTGGCAATCAGCCTGCCGACCGCCGGGCTGTACGCCAACCCGCGGGAGATGATCGACACCGCCGACGCTGCCCGGCGGTTGAAGGGCGTTATGCCGCGCCTGGACCTCGACACCGTCCGCACCCGGCTGGCCGCCAATAAGGGCTTTGTCTATTTAGCCCGCAATATCACGCCGCGCGAGCAGATGGCCGTCAACGGCCTGGGTATCCCCGGCGTCTATTTCGAACAGACCGAACGCCGCCGCTATCCCCAGGGCCGGGTCGGCGCGCATGTGGTTGGTGGTGTCGACATTGACGCCCGTGGCACGGCCGGTGCCGAACGGGCGTTTGACGAACGCCTGCGCCAAGACCCAACGCCGCTTCGCCTATCGCTCGATGTTCGCGTGCAGGCGGTGGTGCGCGAAGAACTGGCTCGCTCCATGACCGAGTTTCAGGCCATCGGCGCGTGCGGCATTGTCATGGACGTGCGCACCGGTGAGGTGATCGCCATGGTCAGCCTGCCAGATTTCGACGCCAACAAGCCAAATGAGGCGCGAACCGAAGAACGCTTCAACCGCGCGCTAACCGGCATGTACGAACCCGGCAGCACGTTCAAGCTCCAAACGGCGGCGATGGCGCTGGATAGCGGCGCGGCGCAACTATGGAGCAGCTTCGACGCCAGCCATGACATCAAGATCGGCCGCTTCACCATCAGCGACTTCGAGGGCAAGCACCGGGTCCTGCAATTGCCGGAAGTGATCGCCTACAGCAGCAACCTGGGTGCGGCGCACATGGCGGTGCAGGTGGGTACGGAGCGGCAGCGTAGCTGGCTGCACGCCATGGGCATGTTTCAGCGGGTTGGCATCGAACTGCCGGAACAGGGCCAGCCGATCGTACAGCCGGCCGCCAATTGGAAAGAGATTGCGACCATGACCGTGGGCTTTGGTCACGGGATCGCGGTGTCGCCGTTGCACGTCGTGCGCGGTACGGCGGCGCTGGCAAATGGCGGAATGGTGCTGGCTCCGACAATTTTGGCAGTGGACGCTACGACCGGCCCGGTCCAGGGCACGCGCGTGATGAAACAGAGCACAAGCGACACGTTGCGCCGGCTAATGCGCTTGGTCGTGACCGACGGTTATGGCAAGCCGGCCGACGTGCCCGGCTATTTCGTAGGCGGCAAGACCGGCACGGCAGAAAAAACGACGGCGCACGGGTATAAAAAACACGCGAATATCAGTGCATTCATGTCCGTATTCCCGATGAATGCGCCGCGCTACGCCGTGTATTTCATGCTGGACGAGCCTAAGGGTAACGCCAGCACAGGTGGTTACTCCACCGCTGGCGCCGTCAGTGCGCCGGGCGCCGGGAGGGTGATTTCGCGGATCGGGCCAATGCTGGGGCTGATGCCGGAAACCCTGACGGCGGCGGCCACGCAGTCGACGCTGGCGATGCCGCTGCAGCCCGGTCGCGGCGCGGCACCCAACGTCGTGTCGCATCCCGCACAAGCACCCCGGACGACCGAACACGGTTCCGCCGTTGCGGCCCGCTGACATGGTTGCGTTGCAGTTGGTGGCCGACGGGCCTGTTCCGGAGTGGACCGGGATTACGGCCGATAGCCGCGCTGTCCGGCCAGGCATGCTGTTTGCGGCGCTGACGGAGCGTCCGGACTATGTGGCGCAGGCTGTGGCAGCCGGCGCGGTGGCGGTGCTGGCCGGCCCGGGCTTCGTTTGGCCCGCGGGTACACCGGCCCGGCCCCGCATCACTGCAGCAAAACCCCGCCGCGCCCTGGCGCAACTCGCTGCGTTACAAGCCGGACCCGCACCCGGAACGATAGTCGCGATCACGGGCACGAACGGCAAGACCAGTACGGCCGAGTTCCTGCGCCAAATCATGGGGCCGACCGCCGCCAGCATCGGCACGTTGGGCGTGATTACGGCAACCGTATTCGCCAGCCGTGCAGGCCTTACCACGCCCGGCCCGGTCGAACTGGCCGACACCATGGCCACCCTGGCCCGTGACGGTGTGCAATCCGTAGCGATCGAGGCCTCGTCCCACGGCCTGGACCAGCACCGGCTGGATGGGCTGACCCTGGCAGCAGCCGGCTTTTCAAATCTAACCCGCGACCACCTGGATTATCACGGGACCGAGGACGCGTATCGCACTGCCAAGCTACGGCTATTCACCGAGCTGTTGCCGGCCGGCGCACCCGCAGTCGTGATGGCGGACCTGGACCCGGACCTACGCGCAGCGATCGGTGGGCACACCGTGGGCGTGGACGGCACGCTGCTGAACCTTGCGACGGCCACGCCGCATCCGGGCGGGCAGACGCTATGGGTAAACGGCCGCACCATCGACCTGCCACTACCCGGCCGGTTTCAGGCCGATAATGCCCTGCTCGCGGCAGGCCTGGCACTGGTAACCGGCACGGCCGACGCGCTGGACCGGTTACCGGGGCTGATCGGCGTTCGCGGCAGGATGGAGCTGGCGGCAACCGTTCGCGGGGCTGCCATCTATGTCGATTACGCCCATACGCCCGATGCGCTGACCCGGCTGCTACAATCGTTGCGTGCCCATACCCAGGGCCGCCTGCATGTTGTGTTCGGCGCTGGCGGAGACCGGGACCGGGGCAAGCGGCCATTGATGGGTGCCGCCTCGCGCCTGGCAGACATCGCCATCGTGACCGACGATAATCCGCGCAGTGAGGACCCAGCCGCGATCCGCGCCGCTGT
>JAYVTX010000170.1:0-6961 GCA_043788425.1 Rhodospirillales bacterium | reverse complement strand
ATTTTGACCGTGTCGAGTGGCTGACCACGCCCGACCCGGCCACCCAGGTTGCGGCGCTTGTGAACAACGAAGTCGATTTCGTCGAACAGCCACTGATGGACCTGGTGCCGCAGTTACGTGCCAACAAATCGGTCAAGGTTGAGGTTGTGGAGACCAAGGGCCTGATCGGCTTTCTGCGGTTCAATCAGCTATTCCCACCGTTCGACAACCCCGCCATCCGCCGCGTGGCGCTAAAGGCCGTGAACCAGAAGGAGTTCATGGAGGCTGTCGTGGGCACCAACGCCGTGTACGATGCGCAAACCGGCCTGTTCACCAGCGGTATGCCAATGGCCAACAACGCCGGCATGGCGGCGCTGAGCGGCACGAACGATATGGCGGCGCTGAAGCGTGAACTGATCGCCGCCGGGTACAAAGGTGAGAAGGTGACGTTCCTGGAACCGACCGACGTGCCGCGCATCAACGCGATTGGTGAGGTCGGCGCAGACATGCTGCGAAAGCTGGGCATGAACGTCGATCTGATCGCGACCGATTGGGGTACCACGGTACAGCGTAGTGTCAGCCGCAAACCGCCGGAGCAGGGCGGGTGGAACGCCTTCGTAGCCTTCAGCGGCGGCTATGACATGAGCATGCCGGGCTCGCACCAACTCATGCGCGGCAATGGCGAGGGCGCGTATAATGGCTGGCCCACGCTACCGAAGCTGGAGGCGCTGCGCGACGACTGGCTGTTCGCCGAGCCGGCGGACCAGACCCGCATTGCGCAGGCCCTGCAGGTCCAGGCGTTTGAGGACGTGCCGTATCTGCCGCTCGGCTCCTATCAACAGCCGGTCGCCTACCGCGCCAACCTGTCGGGCGTGTCGAAGGGTCTGGTGCAGTTCACCGGTATCAAACGGAGCTGATCGACCCACGGGAGGCATGTTTCCCGTGGGCGGCAGATGGTAGCGTGTGGCGATGAAGCTTCAGGCCGGCGTCTTGGCGTCCTTACAGCGCGTGGGAAGCGGCTTCATCGATTTCGACGGGCGCGCGCCACGTTCTGACGCTTGGTGGTTTATGCTGGTCTATGCCTTGGGCACCGCGGCCGTGTCTGTATGGGCGTCACCCGCCACGGATCCCTGGCTAATCCTGATGGCGCTGCCGTTACTGTCGGTCAGCGTGCGGCGCATGCACGATGTCGGCCTGTCTGGCTGGTGGCTGCTGGTAAGCCTGACGGGTCTAGGCGCGCCCCTGGTCCTGTTCTGGATGGCGCAGCCGGGGCAGGCGGATAACCGGTTCGGACCGCAGATCGTTGTGCGTTAGCCTCACGATCCAGTCAGCCGGCAGGCTGCCCCAACACGGGTGCGGCAGGGCTACGCGCCCGCCGGATCGGCAGAGAGGCTTGCGGTGAAAAGGTCCGTCGCAGCTGTCTCTAGCCGGTCACGCCACGCCAGCCCGGCGAGCCACGCGCCGGGTATCCCGGTGGCTCCATACGTTGCGCCGGCCAGTTGTCCTGCGATCGCCGCGGTCGTGTCCGCGTCATCGCCCAGGTTTGCGGCAAGAAGCACGGCCGACCGGAAGTCGGTGCTGCGCGACACCGCCCAGATGGCAGCCTGCAACGATCGCGTGACGTGGCCCGAGCCTTCGACGGCAGCGCGAGGTAGGTTTTTCCAGCCGCCCTCGATCGCGGCATCCGGGCTGGCCAATATGCTGGGTAAAGGCTCGCCACCGATCGCCTGCGCGAGCATGCCGCCCAGGGCAAGCGATGCGGCGACCGTGGCGGGCGCCCCATGCGTCGTGCGGGTTTGAAGTACCGCCACGCGTTGTAGCGCGTCCCGGTGCCGCCAGTGCCGGATCGCAACGGGTGCGAGACGCATCAGTGCGCCGTTGCCCGACGCGTCTGCCGCGACGGAGCCGGCTATTGGATTACCGTCGCGCATGAACTGTTCGAGCGACGCCCGTGTCGCGTTACCAATATCGAAGCATGCGCCAGTGCACGAATAGTTTCCGTCCCGCTTCCAGGACACGAAGCGGCCCATCAGGTCGTGCGGGTCGAGCGCCGGGTCGTGCAGCAGGCTATCGGCGAGCGCCAGCGCCATCGACGTATCGTCTGTCCATTCGCCGGCGCGCAAATCGAACGGCCCGCAGCCGACAATGTCCTGCAGCACGGCGTAGGTCGGCTTTGCCTCGAACTCGAGCGTGGTGCCCAACGCGTCCCCTATGGCGAGCCCGAGCAACGCGCCCACGGCCCGGTCCCGCGCGCCGCCTTGGCTGCGATCCGGCAATGGCAGGGGCATGGGCCGGCCCGCCACGGCCCACTGTGCCTGCGCCGCGGTTTCGATGGCACCGGGTCGCGCCGTTCGCACCCGCGCCACAACAGAAGCAGGTGCCACGCCGAGCTCGATCAGCAGCCGTGCCGCGATCATCCCTGATCGGCCAAGCCCGTGCTTGCAATGGATCAGGACACGGTTACCACGTGCCAACAGCGATCGAATGACTGCCGACTGCCTGGGCCATGCGCTCTCGAACGCGGCGTCGGGAACGCCAAAATCATCGATCGGCAGCTGGCTCCAAACCATATGCCGCCGCTGCACTTCTGCGCCGAGGCTCATGACACCCGCCGCGGTTAGCCCGGCTGTGCTGATCAGCGTGAGGACAAAAGCCGCGTTCCACTCGGCTAACCGGTCAAGGTCGGCCGCCAGGCAATCGGCCGAATGGCTGGATGCTTGACCAGGGCAGGGGGCGATCCCGATCACACCGCCGCCCGCAGTGACTTCTGCGATCACGATCCGTGGCGGGGTGTGCGCGAGCGTCATAGCGGGATCAAAGGGCGGCCGCCTGGACGCAAGGATGCCACGAGAGATGCCCGGCCCAGGATGTGGCATAGCCCTGCATGCGGCGACGAATATCTGCCGCGGCGTTCAGGACGAAAAACACCCGGGGCGAGAAGCGAGCCGAGCGGATCGCGTCCACTGAAGCAAAGCCTTTGCCCCTTAAGCACTCTGACAAGTGCACGATCTCGGCGATATGGCCGCCTTTACGGCGTGTCTGGTGATGGTAGACGATAATTGTGCGTCCAGGCGTCGCCAAAGCCCTAAGCTCGTCGAACGCGATGGCCTTGCCGCCGTTCTTCGAACCCGGACTGAAGCCTGCCGGCTCAAGGCCGTTATCCGGGTCGGCAAAGACGATACCGGCGTCGGCCAGGGCCAACGTAGTCTGTTTGAACCATGCCAACCGGTCCCGCCGCAAAGTCGCCGGTGTCCCAGCCGCAGGAATTTCCGCGTGAACATAGGTCGCGCGTGCCAGGAGTGAGGCGTCCTGGAGCGACTGCACGCTGCGCCGATGTTCATCGACGACCGAGGCGAGGCTGTCAAAGAGATCGGGGTCAAAATGCCTCCATTTATCGCGCTGCTCTAAATATTTGACGTGCTTTCCATCGCCGTTGTGCGCCTCGTTCGGAAAACGCCACCAGGCGACGCCCACGTGATAATCCTGCGCAAGCGTCCTCAGTAGTGCGAGTTTCACGAAGTCGCCGTAATCCGCGGCATAGCGGTCTTGCATGCATCGATCCTTCGTGGCTCACCGCGCGATGTCGTCGGCGGACCCACAGCCGGCCACGCGCTTAGAACCCCGCGTTGCTGAAGCTTCGTCAACCATTCCCACAAGGGTCGACGCCCGACGCGCAATCTCCGCCAGCTGATCCGGCTGCCAGAAGTTGTGTCCCGACCCACAGCCGTCATACACCCGGGCAAACACCGGGTGAGACGATGGCGCTGCATGACATTCTGGCCGCACACACTGGCCCACACGCTATCGGCGCACCCGGCCAACCCTGGCTGAGCGGACCGGCCCTGCACGCACTCGCCCACCGGGCCGGCGCTGCGCTGAACGCTGGCGGGATTGGCCGTGACGACCGGGTTGCCATCGTGCTGCCCAACGGCCCCGCGATGGCCACCGTGTTCGTCAGCGTCGCCACCTTCGCCGCCGCGGCGCCGCTGAACCCCGGCTACAAGGCGGAGGAGTTCGAGTTCTACCTCAGCGACCTCGCCCCCCGGGCCGTGCTGCTGCAACAGGGTGATGACACGCCGGCGCGCGCGGTAGCGATCCGCTTGGGCATTCCGGTTGTGGACGTGGTTGCGGACGCGACCGGGCACTTCACACTGCATGGCCTGGCACCCGCCCCCGCCAGCACCGCCCGCCTTGGCCCAGCGACTGCGGACGATTTGGCGCTCGTCCTGCATACGTCTGGCACCACCGCGCGGCCCAAAATCGTACGGCTTACCAATGGCAACCTCTCGGCATCCGCCCGGCACATTGCGGATAGCCTGGCGCTGACGCCTGCCGACACGTGCCTCAATGTTATGCCGCTATTTCATATCCATGGCCTGATCGCCGCCGTGCTAAGCTCGCTCCATGCAGGCGCGGCCGTATGCTGCACGCCGGGTTTCAACGCGTTCAAGTTTGCCGAGTGGGTCGAGACGGTGCGCCCGACCTGGTACACGGCCGTGCCCACGATGCACCAGGCCATCCTGATGCGCGCCCGCGCCACGCCCGACCGCGCCCGCGCCATGGGCCTACGCCTGATCCGCAGCAGCAGCGCTTCACTGCCGCCGCAGGTCATGCTGGAGCTGGAAAGCGTGTTCGGCTCCCCCGTTATCGAGGCCTATGGCATGACGGAAGCCGCGCATCAGATGTGTGCCAACCCGCTGCCGCCCCGCGCCCGCAAACCCGGTGCCGTGGGCGTAGCCGCCGGGCCAGAGGTGGCGGTCATGGCCGAAGACGGCCAGATCTTGGCGCAGGGTGATGTCGGAGAGGTCGTGATCCGCGGCCCCAACGTCACGCCGGGTTACGACAACAACCCCGACGCCAACGTCCGCGCGTTCACCAACGGCTGGTTTCGCACCGGCGATCAGGGCCGGATCGATGCGGAAGGCTACCTGTTCCTGACGGGCCGGCTGAAGGAACAAATCAATCGCGGTGGGGAAAAGATCAGCCCGCTGGAGATCGATACCGTCCTGCTGGACCACCCCGCCTTGGCCCAGGCCGTCACGTTCGGCATCCCGCACGACAAGCTGGGCGAGGAGGTCGGCGTCGTCGTCGTCCCCAGGCCTGGCCAAACCGTGACGGAGCAGGAGATCCGCGACTTTGCCGCAACCCGCCTGGCCGCGTTCAAGGTGCCGCGCCGGGTGCTGGTGATGGACGATGTGCCAAAGGGGGCGACGGGTAAGGTGCAGCGCATCGGCCTGGCGGCAAAGCTTGCGGAACACCTGGCCAAGTGACCGCCGCCTCCCAAACAAGCGTCTGCGTATTCGGTGCTGGGGCGATCGGCGGTTTCCTCGCGGCCCGGCTGGCGATGGCCGGTACCCCCGTGTCAGTCGTGGCCCGCGGCCCACATTTGGCGGCGATGCAGCGGGATGGGCTGATCCTGCATAGCGGTGGAGAGGCCCATGTGACCCGGCCGACCGTCGGTGCGGATTCAAATGCCCTCGGACCGCAGGATTACGTGTTCATAACGCTCAAAGCCCACTCGCTGGAACCCGCCCTGCCGCAACTGCGCCCGCTGATCGGCCCCGGCACGACCATCGTTGCCGGGATCAACGGTGTACCTTGGTGGTACTGCCACGGCCTGGCAGGCCCGTATGAGGGCCGGCGTGTCCATAGCGTTGACCCGTCCGGCGCGTTGTGGGACGCGCTGCCGCCTACCCAAACACTGGGCTGCATCGTGTATCCGGCGGCCGAGATCACCGCACCCGGCGTTATTACCCACACCTATGGCGACCGGTTCAGCCTGGGCGAGCCCGATGGCACCCGCAGCCCGCGCGCCGAACGTTTGTCGCAGCTGATGATCGCCGCCGGGCTGAAGGCGCCGGTGCGGCCGCGGCTGCGCGACGAATTATGGGTAAAGCTATGGGGAAACCTGGCATTCAACCCCATATCTGCGCTGACCAAGGCAACGCTGGACGAGATTACCGGCGATCCCGGTACCCGCGATCTGGCGCGGGCAATGATGCTGGAGGGGCAGTCCGTTGGGGAGGTGCTGGGTGTCCGGTTCGCGATCGACGTTGAGAAAAGGATCGACGGCGCGGCGGAGGTTGGGCGGCACAAAACCAGCATGCTCCAAGACCTGGAGCTAGGCCGGCCGCTCGAAATCGAGGCACTGCTGGGCTCGGTCGTCGAGCTGGCAGGATGGGTCGACCGGCCGGTGCCGATGTGCACGGCCATACTGGCGCTGGTCCGGCAACGGGCGGCGATGCGGACATTGATGTAGGAGCACACGAAGATTTCTCGGATTGTCATTGCGGCCCTGACCCTCGTACTCGGGGGCACGGCCCAGGCGCAGGATACACTCGCGGACGCCGCCACCCGCTACCCCCCGTTCACAACGGGTGAGAATGTGCAGCCAACGCCCGGCGTGCACCCCACGCCGTGCCCCGCGACTGGTGAGGTCGTGCGCCAGGGCGGCATCGTTATTGTCTACAACGGTGCAGACCCGGCCAACCCGCGCCAATGCCGGATGTCTGCCAACGGGGTACCGTACCAGGCATGGAACGGCATCTGGCACACGGACTGGCCGGGTGCCGCTGACGCCGGGCCGTCAAGTACCCGCGTGATGGAGGGGCCAACCGGCACTGTCGCAGCCTTCGATGTCGTCGCCGGCCCCGGTGCTGCCTGGCACGACCTGCTGCGTAATGAGGGCGTGGAGGACATCACCCTGCTGGGCCGCACCTACCACGCGATAAAGCTATCGCATTATCGGGAGGGATTCGGCGGCAACATCTATCGCTCGGTCACGACCGTGTGGAAGGACATTGCGTCGGGCGCAATCCTGTTCACCACCTACAACCACATCGCGGGCCGCCCGGCGCTGGAGCAGGCGTTCATACCCGTTCGGCTTACGCTGCCGTAGCCGCGTCGCCGGTAACTACCGTCCGATATCGAGGCTTTTGGCTGTCACTGGGCGTAATCGTCCTTGCAAAAGTTGGCTTCTGTG
>JAYVTX010000169.1:0-3613 GCA_043788425.1 Rhodospirillales bacterium | reverse complement strand
GCGGATCGTATCCAGGACAGCAGAAAAATGGGCGCCAGGCCCATCACCATGGTCCCGCTGATCGTCGTCGCCGCGATGATGGCCGGGCCGACCCGGTCGCCCAGGTAGATGGAAAGCAACGGCAGATTGCCCACGACTGCGACGATGACCATCGCGACCCGTCCCGTCATACGTTGGCGGGGTGTGGGATCCAGCGCGTTATTCCGCCAGTCCCGCGCCGATAGCTTGGCGACGCTGGTGAGCGTGGAGTCGATCGTGGACCCGCCTGTCATCAGCATGATCGCATTGAACGCCATCAGCATCGCCAGCCCGAACGAAGCCGGGACCGTGACGCTGGTGGGCTTACCCAAGCCGAACGACAGGCCGTAAAGGCCAATCAGGCTGAATAGAAAGATGAAGCTGCCGCTCAGTACGCTGGCAAGCAGAAAGCTCTGTAGCGCTTGCCGGGGCCGGTTCAGAAACCCGCGATCGGTGAGCACCGGGTCGTGGAACGGGTAGGAAAAGACCTGGACGAAGGCGAGCAGGCAAAAAGTCAGACCGCCATCCCGCGTCGCTTCCGAAACAACAGGCAACCCTTTGGCCTCGAGCCCGGGAAAGAGCACAGCCAGCACCAGCGCCAGTAGGACGAACGCCAGGATGATGTGGATCCGGTCTGTCGTGAGGCTGGCGCGCATGCCACCGCGCCAGGCGTAGGCGACGGTGAAGGCCGTCACAAGCACGACCGCCAGCCAATACGGGTTACTACCCTCCGGTCCAAAGTAGACCGACATGACTTTACTGTTCGACCACATCTCATTGGCCAGCCTGAACAGCACAAGAAGCATAAACAGCTTCGCCGCTCCCGCGCCGTACTTGGTGACCAGGAAATGTGGCAGGGAGCGGTATCCACCGCGTGACCGCAACAGGTAGATCGCAAAGCCCGCTACCACGAAGCTCAGATAATAGACGGTGTAGCCCAGGCCGCCGGTCAACCCGTAGCCGTAGGCGAGGTCGGACGCGTTGGCGATCGATTTGGCGAACACCCAGGTGACGGCGGCGCTCATGGCCACCATCAGCACACCTGGCGGCCGGCCGTCATCGCGCCGGCCGTCGAAGAACTGGGCAGCGCCGACCCGCCGGGGCGTCACCCACCACGTGAGCGCACAGAATGCCAATAGAACGAGCCAGGGTGCTGCTATTTGCAACCGTCTTACTCCTTACCCTGTTTTGTGGGCCCACCCGCTGCCCTGTCCGACAGCGAACGCCCGGCGGTCGCGTCAGCGCAGGCGGCAAGTGCCCGCATCAGGCACGCTCGCCCGGCTCGTTGATTGCCCCGTTGCTTACTGGTGAGAAAACCGGCGGGCAACGCTAATCTGACTAATGCCGGACGGGCGTCGGGTTGCCTTGAGTTTTGGTGCCCGCACAGAGCGTTAGATCGCGCGTGCCGGCATAGACGCGATGCCGAGGGCAACATCGACCAGACTTTGCCCGACAATGTCCGGCGTCGCCATCGTCGCGGGAAAGCTCTGGCCGCGGGCGACGAAACCCGTCAGCAGCCCGGCGCATTTGGCCCCATGCACATCCCAAGCATGCGTGGCCACCAGCGCCAGCTCCGCCGGTGCCACACCAAGCACCGCCGCGGCATGCAAATAGAGGCCGCGCCGGGGCTTCCACTGCCGGATCTCGGCGACCGAAATCACGCGCTCCACGTCCGTCGTGAGCCCGGCGCGTTGAAACAGAGCCTCCGTCGTTGCGGTCGCGCCGTTGGTGAGTGCGGCGACGCGCACATCCGCATTACTCAGAATACGGAACGCCTCGGCGGCATCGGGTTGGGGGTCCAACTGCCCGAACCCGTCCAGCACCGTATCGAGACTGGCCCGGCCCGGATCCAGTCCATACTCACGCCCTAATTCCGCGAGTGTCGCCGCCGCAATGTCGCGGAACGCCGCATACGTATCGGTTGCGGCCAGGGCAAAGGCATCCCGTAGGATACGGGCGAACCACGTCTCCAGGCTGGTGCCCGGTATGCCGTAAGCCGCTAGCCGGGGACGCAGCGATTCCAGGGAAAATGTGGTCTCGACGACATCGAACGCTACGGCGCGCGGGCGAACTGTCATACGGACCTCCCCGTCGGTGAGGATGTGCAACGCCCAGACGCCGCGGGGTTTCCCTGATTGCTTTACCGGCCTAATGGCCCAGTCTTATGGATTGCGATCTAGGAAAGACTTGATGACGATCGACGCGTTCGTGCGCGCGCAACGGCCACAGCACGACCATCGGCCGGAGGCTGTCGCATGCGCGTAGGGCCGGTCATCAAAGACGTCGTGCTGGTCGGTGCCGGACACGCCCATGTGGCGGTGTTGCGGATGTTCGGCATGCGCCCGATCGAAGGCGTGCGGCTCACGCTGCTGACCCGTGAGGTGGAGACGGCCTATTCCGGCATGCTGCCGGGTGTGGTCGCCGGGCATTACGCGATCGACGATGCCCATATCGACGCCGGCAAGCTCGTCCGTTTTGCCGGCGGCCGGCTATATCAAGACGCGGCCGTCGGGATCGATCTGGCGACGCGCCGGGTGCTGTGCCGATCGCGCCCGCCGATCCGCTACGATCTGCTATCGCTCGATATCGGCTCCAGGCCGAATACCGGATCGGTCCCTGGCGCGGCCGAGCACGCGATCCCGGTCAAGCCAATCGACGGTTTCCTGCAGCGGTTCGAGGGCGTGCTGGCGCGGGTGCGGGAGGGGCGCACGCGGCACGTGCTGCTGGTGGGCGGCGGTGCCGGCGGCGTGGAATTACTGCTTTCGGTCGAAACCCGGCTGCGGCGTGAGGCCCCGGACGGCGCCGCGCTGCGCTTCACGCTGGTGTCCGCGTCCAATGAGATCCTGCCGAGCTTTCCCGCCGCGTTCCGCGCCCGGTTTCACGCCATCCTGATCGAACGCGGTATCGCGGTGCATACCGGGGTGCGCGTCGCGGCTGTCGAGCGCGGTGTGGTCACGCTGGCCGACGGCGTACGCCTCGATGCCGACGAGATCCTATGGACGACCGAGGCCGCGCCGGCGTCATGGCTCGGTGAGACCGGTTTGCCGCTCGATAACGGCTTCGTCAGCGTCGATGCGAACCTGCAGGCGACGACGGACGTGTTCGCCGCTGGGGACATGATATCGTTCCGCCCCGGCGCGATCCCCCGGTCCGGTGTCTACGCCGTGCGCGCCGGGCCGGTGCTGGCGCGTAATCTTCGCGCCGCCTTGACCGGTAAACGGCTCCGTCCCTACCGGCCACAGGCGCAGGCGCTGGCTATCGTCAGCACCGGTACGACCCACGCCGTGATGACCCGAAACAACCTGATGATCGAGGGCGATTGGGTATGGCGACTAAAGGACCGTATCGATCGGCGTTGGATGGCGACATACACGGACCTTCCAGCAATGCCGGAGCCCAGGCAGGGCCCCGCATCCCCGCTCGCTGACAAGGCGGCGCTGCGCGACATATCGGCCATGGCGATGCGCTGCGGCGGGTGCGGTGCCAAGGTGGGCGCGACCGTACTGAGCCGCGCGCTGGGTCAGATCGTGCCGGCCCGGCGGAATGAGGTTTTGGTTGGCCTCGATTCGCCCGACGATGCCGCCGTCGTCGACAC
>JAYVTX010000168.1:0-5016 GCA_043788425.1 Rhodospirillales bacterium | reverse complement strand
TGGTATAGCCAAGAGGATAGCGGCATCCGAGCGCGCATCATCCCGCCATCGATGGTTGGTAAGACTTATAACGACGCATCTGGGAACACTGTTCAAAAGGTTGTAAATTCGGCAACGGGATGTGTGTATCCATTCAGTGCAGTCTATGATACTTATGTGCAGATGTATAAAGCCGATTCCTCTGGAATACAAGTTCCGCTTATGCCGTGGACTCGACCTACACATTGGTTCTATTCGTCATTTTTACAAAACAATAGATCGCCTATGCAAGTGGAAATAGACTTTCAGACTGCACCCGGTACATATATGATCGGGAGTAATACTCACAATAATAATCAGCAGCGTATAACGCCGACAGAGGATAATGGCGCGGCGGCAGCGAGGATTTTGGAGGGTGTTTCAAAAACATGCCCACCTACGAGCATCGTGGGGGGTTACGCGGTCTATCCAGATTCCTACTACATCTACAAACCAACTTCCTTTGAGAACCCACGCAACAACTGCGCCCTGTATATCGGGAAGGACGCTGCATCCACGTACCCTGACCCAAGCTACCTAGACACCCGTCCAAACCAGCGTGGAACCCCGCCATACTATAAAACGTGTTTTTCACCCGTCGCGACTGACGCGAACGCAACGCCCGGCAATGCGTACTCGATCATCCAGTGCCAGCAGTTCAAGGGCCACACATTCACGTATTACTGGAACGACGCCAGCGGCAAAGCGGACGACACCGATTATGGTAACGGCAACGTAACTGTAAACTGCAAGGCCCAGACACAGGTCGTGCTAGTCGATTAACTCCGCCTCACTGGCGGGGCTGTGCTGCGCCCCGCCGGCGTCCGCGACAGTTTGATGGGTGTACCCAAGGTTCGTACCCCGCCTGCATCCTGCACCATGCCGCGCGCTGCCGTGTGTGGTGCTGAAAGCGCTTGATCGACGGCCAACACCGGTCCGGCCGGTAGCCCTGCGCGCAGCAGCCGGTCACATACGCTCACCGCGTCCTCGGCCGCGAACAGTCCCTCCAGCGCCGCGGTCAGTGCCGGCCGATGCGCCAGCCGATCTGCGTTAGTTGTGAACCGCGGGTCCTCCCCCAAACTTGGCTCACCCAAAGCCGCGCACAGTTTTCGAAACTGGCCGTCATTGCCAATGGCCAGAAATAAAGGTCCGGTCCGCGTCGCGAATGTTTGGTAGGGCGCGATGTTGGGGTGTTCGTTTCCGGTCGCCACCGGCCGTGCGCCATTCAAGAAGTAGTTCGCCGCCTGCGGATGCAGCAACGCCATGCCGCAATCATACAGCGTCATGTCGATAAACTGCCCCCGGCCCGACCGATGCCGCTCCTGCAACGCCATCAGCACGCCAATGGCCGAATACAGACCCGTGGCCAGGTCCACGACCGGCGTTCCCATCCGCACACCGCCGTGCTCGCCATTCACGCTCATCAGGCCCGTCATCGCCTGAACCACCGCGTCATAGCCCGGGAGCCCGCCCAGCGGCCCGTCGGCACCGAAGCCCGATATCCGGCAATGTACCAGGCGCGGGAACGCCACCTCCAACGCCGTGTAGCCCAGGCCCCAGCGCTCCATCGTGCCGGGCTTGTAGTTCTCCATGAGCACGTCCGCATCGGCCAGCAGCGCACGCAGTGCGTCCCGACCAGGCTCGGACGACAAATCGAGCATCATCCCGCGCTTATTCCGGTTCACGCCTAAATAGTATGATGCGTCCTGTGAACCGTCTGGGCGTTCCAAGAAGGGCGGGCCCCAATGCCGCGTTTCGTCACCATGGGGCGGTTCGACCTTCAGCACGTCCGCGCCGTGATCGGCCAAGATCATCGTGGCGTACGGCCCACCCAGTACGCGGGTCAGGTCAATCACCCGCATTCCATCCAACGCACCCATGGCACCCCCTAGATTTCCGCAAACATCCTGCCATGGCGTCTGGGACGCAAGCTGACCGCAGCGCTATCGACGCATCACCCCGTTCGACATGGCCAGGACCGCCTGTACCCCAAATGGCTTTCGCAGGAAGCCGGCATACCCGGACACCTGGGACTGGATCGCCGCCTCCGGCAATGAGACCATAAACATGACTGGTGCGCCTGCTACGGCCAAGTCAGTCTGCATGGTACGCAGCATCGCCACGCCGTCCATGACCGGCATCATGTAGTCCAGCAACACAGCGTCGAAACCTAAACCGGTATGCAGCGCCAACAGCCCATCACGCCCGTCGGACGCGACGTGAACCGCATAACCCCTATCCAGCAGCAGCGCCTCAAGGACTTCAGCCACGCCGGGCTCATCGTCCACTACCAGGATCGCCGGCATGTTCTAGCCCTCGGCTTGCCGCCGGGTATCGGCTTGGCCACCTAAAAGTCGTCTGAGAGGTATTGGATTCCGCCGGCAAGATGAGACGGATGATGCCGCGTGTCGATAGCGGCGTTGCGGGCCTCAATGGTGCCAATCAGCCAGGCGGGCCGCGTACTGGTGTTGGCTAAACACCGCGTAATGAGCTTCCCGGCTATGGCAACAAAGGTTGGATAGCCTGATCCGAATCATCAAGCCGGGACGGCCGCGTGAAATTTGTGATGCACCAGCGTCGCGTATATCGGTGGCACGCGATGCTGAACGGCGGCCAGTTCAGCAAGCGATTTCGTTCCTCGCACCGCTGCAACCACCCGGGTGCATACGTCGTCCAATAGGCTGCTGGCATTGGGCTGCCAAATCCCCTCGACGTAGCGAGCCTCGATCAACTGCGCGACGGTGCAAAATCGAGGTGCCGGGGCGGTCGCGACAAGTTCCCGCGCGGTCCCACTGTCGGTCAGTAGGAACAGTGTGCAGCCGGCCAGTGCGGCTTGGGCCTGTAGCTCATGGATGAATTTCTAAAGCTCAATGCTCGATCCGGCGCGTCTCTCCGCCGCGACCAGCGGGTCGAGGACCGGCAGCGTCCCGTCCTTACGCCGTACCTCCCGATGCAGCACGGCCGGCAGTCCGGTCAGGTCCGTTCGCCCCAGCATGGGGACAGCGCCGTTGTGGGATGAGCCACCTGGTATCGCATCGGGGTCGAAGACGTGCATGTTCGACAAATGCATCAGCATCCATCTACGCGTTGGAGCTATCGGGGCCACGTACCGCGCCCGACCTTGACCCTTGGCATGGCTGAAACAGGGCCGTTTGCCCAGGATTGTCTTACCCGCGCCGTGGATGATCGTAACCTCGATTACGTCCTGTCCGGACACCCCGGTCTGAACGTGCAGCCGGTCTATGTTACGCGCCATTACCCTACCGGTCTGTTTCCGCGTTGTTTCGTCCATCGCGTTCTGCCATTTGCCGAACGGGTGCAACCGGCCCCGGCTGGCGCACGTTTGCGCGACCATGTCTGACCAATCGCCCCGCGCCCAGGCGGCCGGCCCGCAGGAGGTTTCGGCCGAGACGCTGGCTGGGCCAGACGCTTACGCCCTGGGACGGCTGGCCAGCAGCCCACGGGCCATTCCGTGGCGTGGCTGGACGCGTGTCTTGCGCCGTACCGGGATGGTTATGCTTACCGACCGGGTCGGTCTGACGGCGGCAGGGTGTGCGTTCTACGGTACGCTGGCGTTGTTTCCTGGCCTGTCGGTGTTGCTAGCCGTCTACGGCCTGGTGTTCGATCCGGTGACGGTCGAGCCTCAGCTGGCGGTCCTTCGCGACCTATTGCCGCCTGCAGTTTGGGCGTTGATAGACGAAAGGATCCGCACGTTGGTCGCACGGCCGCCAGCCACGCTCGGCATGCAACTGATCATAAGCACCGGGGTCGCGTTCTGGAGTTCCGCGACGGGGGTAAAAGCAGTGCTGGCCGCGCTGAACCTCGCCTATGAGGAGCGGGAGCGGCGGAGCATCGTCCGGTTTCAGGCTGTGGCGTTCACAATCACTCTTTCGGCAATCCTTGGCGCCACGGTCGCTCTGTCGGTTCTGGTTGCATTGCCTCACCTGCTGGCATTCGTTGGCGTGCCGGACGGTGAGGCCTGGCTTATTCGCCTATCCAGCCTGGCCGTGCTGGTTGTGGCGCTGCTGATCGGGCTGTCATTGCTGTACCGCTATGGGCCGAGCCGGCAGCGGCCGCAATGGCAATGGGTCACGCCGGGCAGCATGGTCGCGACGTTGCTGTGGGTCGCGGCGTCGGCTCTGTTCAGCCTATATGTCGGCCACATCGCCAGTTACGACGCGGCGTATGGCCCGCTCGGTGCCGTCGCGGCGATGATGATGTGGTTCTACGTTACAGCCTACGCGGTTCTGCTGGGCGCTGAACTGAACTCCGAACTCGAACTACAGACGGCCGTTGACAGCACAGACGGCCCGCCCCGGCCGTTGGGTGCGCGTGGCGCATACGTGGCCGACCATATCTCAATGGACTGATATCGTCCGCGTCGTCCAAATCGGCGTCGGGCAGGGCGTCGGTGCTGGCCAGCGTCACTGGACCAACGCCGGCCTGCACTAGCCCAATGCGGGACGCAGCACCACGCGATAGATCGATGATGCGGGTGCGTTTTTGCGGCAGCCGGTCCGTGATGGTTACAATTACGCTTTGCCCGGTCAGGTCCGACGTGACCCGTACGACCGTACCCAGTGGCAATGATGTGTGCGCGGCGGTCATGGCGTTGGCGTCGAACAGGCTGCCATCGCTACTGCGCCGTCCCTGATGATAGGCCCCGTACCATGACGCATCGCCACGTTCCTGATACCCGGCTTCTGCTGCTGAGACGGCTGCAAAGCTGAGCGTAACGAGGGCGGCGAGGCGTAGGGCTGCGAGCATTCGGTTATCCAGCTGACGTTGTGCGGGCATAAACCTCAACCAATCCCAGCAAAGCAACCGCTAAAACGAGCTACAAAGCCGCTAAGGGTGTGGTTTCTGAGCAGAAAAACGTGTCAAATAGGCCACAACAGTGAATGACAACTGCCATTTCTATTAAGTAACGACCATTCTTTGTTATTACCAGGTCCGAACCTCACCGGGCCGTGAGCCGTATGACTACTCCGTTCGACA
>JAYVTX010000167.1:0-2785 GCA_043788425.1 Rhodospirillales bacterium | reverse complement strand
TCAAAGGCCGAGGCGGACGCCTGGTATGCGGCCGGCATGGCCCATGGCGGTATGGAGGGCACTCCACCGGCCGCCGGGGGGCTACCCGGGTCGATCATGTCCCGCATGCGCGACCCGACTGGCAACAAGGTTGCACTGATCACGTTCGTCTAACCACGCGGCGTCTAACCACGCGGCGTCTAACCACGCGGCATTAAACGACGGGAGCCGGCCGCCGTTACGGGGCGGCCAGCTTCCGTCGCGTCCTGTATACGTCCGGCCATGATCCTCCCCACCCTCCCCGTGACTGACCGGCTACCAGCCCTGCTGGCCGCGCTCGATACCCATCCCAACGCCGTCCTGGTTGCCCCGCCCGGCGCCGGTAAGACAACACTCGTGCCCCTCGCACTATTGGCCGCATCCTGGCGGGGTGACGGCCGGATCGTGGTGCTGGAACCACGCCGCCTCGCCGCCCGCGCCGCCGCGACCCGCATGGCCAACCTGCTTGGCGAGCGTCCGGGCCAGACCGCCGGCTATCGCACCCGCATCGACAGCGCCGTCAGCGACGCGACCCGGATTGAGGTTGTGACCGAGGGCCTGATGGTTCGCCGCCTACTTTCAGACCCGACACTCGATGGCGTCAGTGCCGTGTTGCTGGACGAAATCCATGAACGCTCGTTGGAGGGGGATTTGGCGCTGGCCATGCTGCTGGATTTGCAGCGCGTGCTGCGCCCCAATCTGCGGCTGCTGGCAATGTCGGCGACGCTGGACGGCGCACGGCTATCGGCGCTCATGGACGCGCCGGTGATTGAGAGTGCGGGGCGTATGTTCCCCGTCGACGTGCAGCACGGCCGGGACGTGGCGGACGTGCGCGACCTGCCCGACGCCATGGCACGCGCCATTCGGGCGGCGCTGGCAGCGCATGCCGGCGACATCCTGGCGTTCCTGCCGGGCATGGGCGAAATCCGCCGGACGGAGGCAGCGTTGACAGGAACCGACGTTACCGTCCTCCCACTTCATGGCGACCTGCCGCTGGAGCAGCAGGATCGCGCGCTGACGGAACAACCCGGCCGCCGGGTCGTGCTGGCCACGTCGATCGCCGAAACATCGCTCACTGTACCCGGCGTCCGCATCGTGATCGACGGCGGGTTTCGCCGGGCACCGCGCATGGATGGCGCAACTGGCCTTACGCGGTTGACGACACTCCGCATCAGCCGCGCCGCCGCCGATCAGCGTGCCGGCCGGGCGGGCCGTGAGGGTCCGGGCGTCGCGATCCGGCTATGGAGCACGGCGCAGCACCGCGGCATGGCCCCCTATGACCGGCCTGCGATCCTAGAGGCGGAGTTGGCCGGCCTAGTGCTCGACTGCGCCGCATGGGGCACGGTCCCGGACGCGTTGCCGTTTCCGGACCCGCCGCCGGCTGGTGCGGTAGCGGCGGCTGGGGCGTTGTTAACCCAACTCGGGGCAATGGCGGCGGGCCGCATCACCAGCGCTGGCCGGCGCATGGCCGATCTGGGCGCGCATCCCCGGCTGGCGGCGATGATGCTGGCCGCCGGCCCCGCCGACCGGGCTCTGGCGGCTACGCTTGCGGCATTGCTCGAGGAACGCGATCCCCTGCGCCGCGACGCACCGGCCGACGTGCTGCACCGGTTGGAGGCACTCGATGGCCGGGGGGACGCCGACCGGGGTGCAGACCGGGGTGCCATCGCCCGCATTCAGCAGCAGGCCGCCCGCTACCGCAGCCGGCTTGGCGCCCGGCCGATACCTTACGACCCGGCACAGATCGGCCCGTTGCTTGCTGCGGCGTTTCCGGACCGCATCGCCCAGCGACGGGGCGAACCCGGATCGTTCCGGCTGTCGGGCGGGGGCGGCGCGCGGCTATCAAAAGCCGATCCGCTGGCGTCCGAGCGCCTGCTCGTCGTGGGCGCACTCGATCTGAAAGCGTCCGCGCAAATCAGGCTGGCCGCACCGATCGACCCGGACGATTTGCCCACCGCCCTGCTCGCCCAAGTAACCGAGACGTCGGAAAGCGGGTACGACCCCGCCACAGGCCACGTGCTCTCCCGCCGCCGCCGGCGTTTGGGGGCGCTGATTCTGGATGACCGCACCACCCCGGCCGACCCGGCAGAGGCCGCGTCCGCACTGGCCGCCGCCGCCGGCCGCCGGTTGGAGACGCTGGGCTGGACCCCCGCCGCACGACAATTCCAGGCCCGGGTGGCCCTACTGCGCAATTTGGATCCGGACATCGCCGATTTAGCCGACGCGGCGCTGGCAGCGGCGGTGGCGGACTGGCTGGAACCCGCGCTGATCGGTCTGTCGCGGATGGCCGATGTCGTGGCGATCGACCTGCTACCCCTGCTGCGGGCCCGCCTGGGCTGGGCCGATGCGGCCCGGATCGATCGTGACCTGCCCACGCACATACGCCTCGGTACTTCCGGGGCGGCGGTCGACTATGCCGGTCCGGTACCGGTCGTCAGCGCCCGGGCGCAGGCGTTCTATGGTCTGAACTGCACGCCCACGCTAGCCGGCGGGCGCATTCAATTGCAGGTGGCGCTGCTATCCCCGGCGGGCCGGCCGATTGCGATCACATCCGACCTCGCCGGGTTCTGGCGCGGCGCGTGGGCCGACGCACGGCGGGACATGCGCGGCCGCTACCCCCGCCATGACTGGCCAGAGCATCCGGGCCGTTGCCACAAACCATGAAACGTTTAGCCCGGCGGTAGCGTTGTGTGTCTATTAAGGCGGGCTGGGGAGAGGGTATGTTTTGGTGGCTGTGGGCTGTGTTTAACGATCGAAACACCCCGCT